>JAQVZT010000230.1 GCA_028708055.1 Methanothrix sp. | reverse complement strand
GGATAGCCCAGCACCACCCCTTCCGGATAGGACAGTCCCATGAAGTCCTCCAGATATTCCCGGTAGATCTTCACAGGGTCGATCTCCAGATCAGGATGAAGCCACTTGGCATAGTAGGCATCGCCCACAATTCCATCCGGCCCCCAGGCGATCTCAGTGCTGATCAGATGGGTGCGGTTATTCTTGACTGCATCCAGATTTGCCCAGCCGGGCCGGCCTTCGATGTAACCCTTGAGTATCTCCGCTGCTTCGCGTGTGCTGTTCCAGCCCTGCATTCCGCTGCCGGGAGCAAGAGACTTTATTATCACATCTGGATTCTCTTTGAGAACCCATTCGCTGTCCAGCTTGGGATACTCGGGCTGGTCTGCGGCAATGTTTCTGCCACCCGCAAAGCTGCATAAGGCGTCGCCACTGCTGCCCTTGCCGTAGCTTGAAATCTCAGAAACTGTGTTCTTTGTGCCCCATTCCATGAAGAGGCGCGGTTTCTCGTCTTCCTTGAGGGCGGCTACATAATCTTCGATGGGCTGATCGTAGGTCCTGCGCCATTGCAGGTATTTATCCGCCTGCTCATTCTTGTTCAGAAGGAATCCCAGGGTCTTGATCTCCGAGCGAAGAATGTTGTCCCTGTAGAAGTCAAGTCCCAGGACCGCTATGCCCGCGGCTTTGAGGCTCTCTTCCAGCTTTGTTGCTCTCTCCAAGTTGGCAGAGGTTATGACGATATCTGGGTGAAGCGCAACTATAGCTTCGCTGTCAGGAGCTGACCAGGTTCCCACCGCCGGCTTTTCTGCCAGATCCGGATAATAGTATTTTGCCTCGATGATGTCTGAAGAGACTCCCACCATCATATCCTGAGCCTTCAGTATCTTTGCGGCCTCATTTCTGTAGCTGCCCAGAGCGATCATTTTGTTTATGGGCATCTTGATGGTCACATTTCGATCGATGGAGTCGCAAACGGTGATCTCCTTCTCCTCGTCCTTAATTATCTCACTAATCCTGTCGATGTCCTGGGAATCGATCTTGCCGTCATAGTTGGCATCGGCAAGCTTGGTAGGCGCATTGCTCCCATCGATTATTCCCTGGACAAATGCCACATCCGCTTCATTGATTGCGTCATCCATATTGGCGTTTCCAAAGATGCTGAGCAGATCAACAGAGGCTCCGGCTGACATGACCAGAGACAGGGCGGCGAAAACAACTGCCATGATAAGGCCGGTCCGCCATCTCTGCTCTTGGCCGGCCCCTTTCTCATCGGTGCTACTATTCTTGATACTAATCATATTTAAATCACTAATTAGTACATGAAATGTCATTAGTTATAACAATTTTGCATGTAGCGTTAATACAGACATAAAGCGACCCCCAAATCGGGGCGAAATAAAAAGAGGGATTCGGAATTTCTGGTTGGAGAGGGCCGCGCCAGCCCCCTAATTTTCTGTCGATCTATTCCGCTAAATGCTGATCTTCTTTAGGGTCACCATTCCCCCCACCAGGAACGCCACCAGGAAGGCAAACAAAATCAGAAATGATCCCCAGGGAAGGGGCTGATCCAGCGCAGCCGCCCTCAGAAAGAGGCTGGAATGGGTGAGGGGAAGGATGTAGAGAGCATACTTGAGCCCCACCGGTACCTGTGAGAGCGAGAAGAATGTCCCGCCCAGGAAGGTCATGGGCATCAGTATCAGGCTTCCGAAGACCGCCATATCCTCATGAGACCTTGCCAGCAGCGCAGCCAGCACTCCCAGAAAGGCGAAGGTCAGGCAGGTGAGAAAAAGGCCGAGCAGGAATTGCGGGCTGATGCGGATGTGTGGCGCAATCAGAAGGGCCACAATCAGAAAGGCAATTGAGCTCATGAGGCCTCTTACAACTCCTATCAGGGCTTTTCCCATGAGAAGGGATGACAGTCCAATGGGAGCCATGAGACACTCATCAAAGCTCTTAAAGTAAAGCCGGTCGACGTTCAGCCTCGTTCCGGCTCCATTGAAGCTGGTCGTCATGGCGGTAAGGGCGATGATTCCGGGAATTACAAATTCCAGGTAGCTGGTTCCATTGAGATTGATGCCCCGGCCCAGGCCCCATCCGAAGGCCACCAGATAGAGAATGGGACTGACCAGAGTGGTAATGAGGTATCTCGGCCCGCGTCGCTTCAGTGCCATCAGGTCCGCCCAGAGAATGCTGTAGGCATCAATCATGTTACCCCTCCCAGAACCTTCTGGCCGGTAAGCTCGATGAACACATCCTCAAGGTTTGACTCCCGCATCACAACATGCTCAGTATCCGGCAGGCTTTCAATGAACTGGGCGGCCTGAGCCCTGTCCGGGAAGTATCGGTACTGCGTTGCGTTTCCATTTAAATTCATCTCCACGGCAATCAGTCCCAGCTTCCGGCGCAGGCTGAGCGGTGAATCTATGGCGATGATCCGGCCGTGATGAAGAACGCCCACCCTCTGGCATAGTGCTTCAGCTTCCTCGATGTAGTGAGTGGTGAGAAAGACGGTTGTGCCCTCGGCGTTCATCCTGCGGATTAGATCCCAGACCCTGCGCCTGGTCTGAGCGTCTAGGCCCACCGTCGGCTCATCAAGAAAGAGAAGCTTGGGTCTGTGAATGAGGGCCCGGGCGATCATCGCCCTCCTCTTCATGCCTCCCGAGACATCATCGATGAGATAGTCTGAATGGTCAGACAGCTCCACATAGTCCAGAAGATCTGCGATCCTCCTGTCCCGCTCCTTTTTGGGGAGATGATGAAGCCTGGCATGAAGCTCCAGGTTCTCGTGTATTGTCAGGTCCCGGTTCAGGCTGAGGTGCTGCTGGACTATTCCAAACTCCGATTTCACCTTCTCTGGCTCTCGAGCCACATCGATCCCGTTGATGGCAACCTTTCCCGAGGAAGGCTTGGTGAGGGTGGTCAGAATGCGAATGGCAGTGGTCTTGCCGGCTCCATTCGGCCCCAAAAAGCCGAAGAGCTCTCCCTTCTCGATCTCCAGATTCAGGCCGTCAATCACCTTCTTTCCGGAGTAGTCTTTATTCAGGCCCGATATCTCAATCATCTTGCTCATGGATGCCTCTTATGTCTCAGCATATTCGTCTATCGTCGAGCTCACCCTGCCAAATAGCGTTTTTTGCTCCTGGTCTACGATGCTGTAGAGAGCTTCCGGGCTCAGGCTGGATATGGGGTAGTACTTTCCTGCGCACTTATCTGCGATCTCGCGGCAATATCCCAGATGCATATCCATGAATGAACTGTCCACAACTTCGGTATCAATGACAATAGTATGGATCCCGAGATTGCGGGCCCCCTCCGAGATCTCCATCAGCTCATCCTTGATCTTGCCGCCCATTCCTACGTTTGCTCGGCCGTCGGTGATGAGGATCATCAGTGGTTTTGTCTCTTCGTCCTTTCGGAGTTCGCTTTGCAGAATCTGCATGGCTCGGGAGAGGCCTGCGGAAAGCGGCGTCTTGCCTCCCGTAGGAAGCTCTCGCAGGCGGCTCAGGGCAAGGTCCACGCTGGAGCAGGGCGGGAGGATGATCTCGGCCTCTTTTCCTTTGAATGCCACCATGCCGATCTTGTCTCTCTTCTGATAGGAATCCATGAGCAGGGATAAGACTGCGCCTTTTGCGCTCTGCATCCTCTGATTGGCTCCCATTGAGCCACTCGCATCCACCACGAAGAGGACTACCGCCGAAGTCTTGCCGACCCTCTCTTTCTCCCGGACATCTTCGCTCTTCACCCGGATCGCATTGGGGCCGTGCCTGGCCTTCTGATAGGGAGCGGCAGCCCGAATGGTGGCATCGATGGCGATGTCTTTTCCATCCTGCGGCATCCTCTGGCGCAGGTATCTCCCCCGGTTTCGCAGAGCAAGGGTGTTCATTCTCCTGCCAGAGGTCTTGCGGCGGGCGATTCTGTCTCTTTTGCGGGGCATGTTTATTGCCCGGATATCGATAGGCTTGCCGATTTCTAAGACCTGCTCCTGAGGCTGGGAGGCCTGGGTTTGATTTGTGTCCTGCTGCTCATCCGGATCTAAAGGTTGCTGTTTTTTTTTTGTTGCTTGCTTTCCTGATGCTCGTGCTGGTGTTCCGGCTTATTCTGAGCCATGGACTTCTCCAGCTTCTCTTTGTTCAGAGTAGGAGGCTCAAACGGCCTGCTTCTCATCCTGTGAGCGAGAGCCAGCTCCATCGCCTTCTTGACGTCTTCCTCATTGACCTCAGTTCTGCCGTCAAAGGCGGCAATGGTCTTGGCGGTCCTGGTGATGACGATCTCCGCCCGGTGGGTCTTCACCCCCAGATCGATGCAGGTGGATGCGATGGACCTGAGAAGGTCATCGCCCATGCTAACGCTCCTGAGGATCTTTCTGGCTAAGGATATCTTTTCCTTCAGTTCCTCCTGGCTGTTGCGGCATTCTTGCGCAAATCCGTCCGGATCGGCATCAAAGGCTTCAGCCATCTTGGCGATCTGCATCCTTTGATCCACATCATCGATGCCGACGACGCTCACCTGCAATCCGAATCGGTCCAGCAGCTGGGGCCGGATCTCACCTTCCTCCGGGTTCATGGTCCCAACCAGGATGAACTTGGATGGATGAGCTACTGATACTCCTTCCCTTTCAACTATATTGACACCCATTGCGGCGGAGTCGAGGAGCACGTCCGCCACATGGTCATCCAGGAGATTGACCTCGTCTATGTACAGAATTCCCCGGTTGGCTGCGGCGAGAATTCC
>JAQVZT010000229.1 GCA_028708055.1 Methanothrix sp. | reverse complement strand
AATCAGAAGGGATAATCAATGGATCGTCGGTGGCGAGAAATCCCCTCGCCGCAAAATCCAGGTCCTCTTCGTTATTAATCCATGCAGGAGTATCGTTTGCCTTCAGATTGGCAGCAATGGTATAATCAGTCGCCGCATTTCTGATAGAGCTGCCTTGGAAGCTGCCCGCAGAGGAATTCTCCCCGGCAAATGCTCCAGGCAACACTGCAATCAATGCAATGGCAACTGCTAAAATCGTCTTCAAATACATTTTCATCCTTTTAGCTCCTTTTCCTTCATACCTGTATTTTGACGCTCTCGGATTTATTTGCTTTCCAGAGAAATTTCAGAGCCGTTCATCCGTTACAGCTCGCATCTTTAAATAACAGAAATGCTAACATCTTAACAATTTCTAGACGACATATTACCAATCCAAACTCAAACCAATCCAGAGGAGAAGTGGATAATTATGGGTGTCATGCTTCAAGCGTTTTACTGGGATTGCCCGTTAATAGAAGCCTGCGAAAATAAGTGGTGGGCGAAGATCAATAGCCGAATCCCTGCGCTCCAGCAGGTTGGGTTTACGGCACTATGGCTACCGCCCGTCAGCAAGGCCGCATCATGCAGGTCAATGGGCTATGATCCTTACGATTATTACGACCTGGGCGAGATTGATCAGAAAGGAGGCAAAGCAACCTGGTTCGGCTCCAGAGAAGATTTGATAGATCTGATCAAGACTGCTCACAGTCATGGGATGCAAGTCTATGCGGATATGGTTTTCAACCATAATTGCGGAGGAGACGCAGAAGAAGAAAATCCCATCGATTCCAAGACGCGCTGGACCAAATTTCGTCCTGGCAGCGGACAATTCAACCGCGATTGGTCCTACTTTCACCCCAGTCTTTATGAACAGTGGGATGACGCTCTGTTTGGCGAGATGCCAGATCTCTGCCACCGCAATCCCATCGTTTATACGGAATTAATCAAATATGCCCAATGGCTCCTTGAAGCAATTGAGTTTGATGGCTTTCGATATGACATGGTAAAAGGCTATGGCGGCTGGATGGTCCGTGCCATCCAGGAATTGCGTGCCATTCGTGACGGAAAGGTCTTTAAGCCCTACGGAGTCGGAGAATGCTGGGACAATGACCGGACTATTGAAGACTGGCTCAATGAAGCCAATGCCTGGTCGGACAATCCTGCTGGGGCTTTTGACTTTCCGCTGCGCGAACGCCTATGCAGCCTGTGCGATAGTATCGGCTTCAGCCTCCGCAACCTGGCTTTAGAGCCCGGGCAGCTTTTGCATGATCGTCCTGAGCAGGCGGTAACTTTTGTTGAGAATCACGATATTTCACGGGACAGACCCATCATCCACGATAAACTGCTCGCCTATGCCTACATTCTCACCCACGAAGGCTATCCATGCGTCTTCTGGCAGGACTATTATAACTGGAACCTGGCACAGGAAAGCACTAACAACGGCATCGCCGCCCTGGTCCGAATTCATGAAAAATATGCTGGCGGAGCGGCGCGAATTCTATACTTAGATGATGACCTGTATATTATGCAACGGGACGGAAATGGCACTCAATGCGGATTGGTTCTCGTGCTGAACAACCGCGGCAACTGGAATGGGACATGGGTCCAAACCAGCTGGGGCAATAGACATCTTTGTCCGGAAGCCTGGTGGTCAGGTAATGATACCGGCAATCCAGAAGACAGGTGGACCAATGAAAGCGGCTGGACGCAGCTCTGGGCTCCACCGCGCGGTTATGCAGTATATGTCCCGCAGTAATCTCAGTGTCCCACGGTAATCTCAGCAATGAATCTGACCCTAAAAAAATGAAGACAAAAAATTTTGATAGATAGGAATGGATGAGAGAGCTCATCCCATCAATTTTCCTATTTTTGGCATTTTGGATAGCCCATTTGCAATCGGATCTGGAGTGGGAGTTGGAATCGGGATTACCTCGCGGACGATAGCTGCTTCCGGTTTTACAAATTTAATACCTCCTGTGGAGAACGATTTTATGATAAAGGTGCTTCCCACTCCACCCACATCGCTCATTTGAGGCACTTCTGCCAGATCTTCATGGTTTGCTTCCCAATTGTGGGCCTCCAGAGCGCTAATGCCTGAATCGCCGCCAGTGTCCGCATTAACCTTGCCCCCGCCGGGCGTTATTCCGGAAATTGCGCTTATCAGGTAGTAGTTGTACTCGCCGTGATTGTAGATCTGGCCATTATAGGTTTCATATTCGCTATTTGATGGGAAAGCATTCTGATCAGATCGGCAGGCTGTTGAAACGAAAGTCCTGGATCCCTGGAGGCTGTCTACAAATCCTCCACTGCGGCACTGCTGCATGAATATGGCCGCCTTCTGGAATGGTAGAGCGTTCAGTTTGCCGTCAAAGTGGCCTTCATCCATGTCCGCATCCATCAAGCAGAGATAAGCGGGAGCTCCCCCTGCACCGTGGTCAAAGGTCCAGACGAAAAGGCTGTCAGAGGATTTCATTTTGTTTATGCCGTTAGTTGAATCCCCATTCCTGAGGCCGTCAAAGACCTTATCAACCCAGACATAAGTAGCGGGAAAATCAGTTACCGTATCCGCACTTTGATACTTGGGATTATCTGATGAATGATCATTGCCGTTGCCATAGAGCACATAGATATTCTCTGCAGAATAGCCCGCATCGCGCAATGTTTTATACATCCAGCAGGTGTCGCTCCAGAATTCCTCAAATCCATTTTCGGCTATATCTCCGCAAATCAGCACTGCTATCTTGCTGCCCTGAGCAATTGCAGCGGCCCCGGGATTCAGAGTGACCTTCGAGCTTGCTACAGATCGATCTGCAATGCTGGTCGGCATTGAAGCAACCAAGGCAGCGGCATTTATTGGCATGACCTGCAGCTTGCTGGCCTCTGTGGAGAGGATTTGAACGTCACTGTTAATCGCCAGAATGCCCTTCGCCTTGCGATCAGCTACAGAAATTGCATCGGCTGACAGCTTCATGTTTGAATCAAAACGCCTGAGCTGCTTTGAGCTCTCATCGAGGACGAACAGGTTTCCAGAGCTATAAGCCATGATAGATGGATTAGGTCCGGGAGCCCAGGCCCGGGAGATGATCTTTCCAGTTGTTGGATCTATCTTGAAAATGCTGCTGGAGTACCCTGCCCGAATTGCCGCAAACACAAATTTTCCATCCGATGCAATGCTCACCAATTCACCATTTTGCAGAACATCCCCCGCTAAAATGCCGGATGAATCAATCTGCTTGAGGTCCAGGAATTTCTGAACGCTGCTTGCTATAGGATCAAACTTGTAGATTGTATTCTCAGATGAACTGCCAACTAAAATGGTTCCACCATCATAGGCGGCAATTCCCGCTACCTGGCTTACAGGAAGGGCAGAAGATTTGAGCAGAGTTCCCTGAGCATCGAACTGGGCAATCTGGCTTTTCCCTGCGCCCCATGTAGCCCCGCCAAGCTGCGTCAGAGCGGCCATATCATTCAAAGATAGAGCTGCATTTGACGTTCTCACGGAAGCGGCCATCGTTTTACCTTCAGCTAATGCTGGCGGATTGACAAACCTCATATCCTGTGCTGCCGAGTCAACCAAGCCGCTTATGAGCAGAAGAGCTAAAATTGTAAACGCAAATTTAGAGCTGATCATAACCATTCACTCCTTTCTCAGATCTCAAGCTTCAGGCGGAATTGCTTCCGGATTGAAAAGCTCATGCGCCCCAGCCGGTGGCTCACACGCGACGGATGGGAAACGAGATCTATCGACTCTAATATTCAGTTTCCCATGGGAACGCGAGAGATCTGCGCAACCATCTATAATGTTTAATTAAGCTCAAAGCCAAAATCCTTTTGCTCAACAGAACTGCCGGGCAAAAAAAGCTGCTCCTGGCGCGCTTGTCAAGTCCGCGACTATTTCAGGCTTTATAGGAATCATCGAATTGTATCTTCTTTTGAGTCTGGAAAGATCCCGAATAGATCTGCTCGCTTTTATTCATATTGATCGACCAGCCTCGCATATTCTTGATAGCCCAGAGCCCTTCAAAAGCCATCTCTGTACTAAAGTTCATTGTATTATTAAAACGATTGACGGACCTGATAAAGCTGCTCTCGCTTTTATCAGCCTGGCTCAGATTAAACCTCTCGCTCACGCTGGCTCCAATGCCCTTTTCAAATAAGGGAATATTTGTCCTCTTACTGTTCTTCAGCTGCCCTCCATTGAAGACCAAATCGGACTGGGAAGAAAAGTCGACTTTCTTGCCGACCTTATTCATGCTTCTCAGGGACTCGAGGTTAATTGAACCATAGCCTTTCATCCAGCCTTTGGAATCTACGGCGCGATCTTTGAATTTCCCCTTAATGGAGACCTCTCCACTGCCGTTTACCGATGATTGCTCATCAAAGTAGAATCCCTTCCCGGAAAAGTGTCTCTCATCCGGAGGATGATTGAAAGCATAATTTGGGCCATAATCGGCTGCCTGAACGCTGAAAAAGGAGCCCGCGGCCAGGGCTAAAGCCATTGCCGCCATGATGATCAGACCGAGCAGACTCAATTTCACTGAGTAATGCTGAAGGCAAGATGAGATAATTAATCTTTTGCTTTCGCACCAATTTCCTTGACGATGCAGTATCTCAATTGATCGGAGTCCCCCGTTCGCAGATAAATATCTCCAGCAAGAGAGACATATTTGTTCTTGCTCAATCTGATGGGATTTCCTAC
>JAQVZT010000228.1 GCA_028708055.1 Methanothrix sp. | reverse complement strand
CCCATTATTTTCAATTTTTTCCGGATTATAGTCCGGCTGTGCCAAGTAGGATACATCCTGCTCATTCTCGCAAAGGATGCCTGCCACATAGTACCGGCCCTTTCCTATCTTCAGCTCGCCGGAGTTGGTGCTTATGGCAAATCCAGGACTGTGTTTGGGAGCGCCGCACAATCCGATTGTGTCCTGGTTGGTGATGTGGCTGTGATGCAGCTGTATCTCTGTCTGCTCGTTCCAGTCGGAGTCAAGCTCAATGCGTCCCTGCTGCATCCGCACGCTGCTGTAATGCTTCTTAGGATTAAATGTAAACCGTGTGAAATCGCCTTTCATAAGATTTCCTCAATTTCATCACATTCGAGAGGCTCACCAGTCCGACAAAATCTTGCATCCAGCAGCGCTGAGCTCTATCTGGCCGCTTCCTACGGTGCACTCCGCAATTATCGATATTCCTAAAGCGGTTGAGAATTTAACGCTGGGAAATTCTTGGAGGTATTGTGTATCCCATGATCCGGAAATCTTCAATGCATTTCCCTCAGATATCGGCTTCTCGCCATCATAGACCGAACCGGCAATGGAAACGACAAATCCAGCGGCTGGAACGGATCTGAGGCGGACAAACGCCTCCTGAACTGCCGGCAGTTCGACTCTAGGAGAATGGATGTGTGGAATTGAAAAGTGCATTCTGGCCTTCGAGCCTTCTTTTAATTTGACCACAGTGGCATTGTTTTCCCGAAATATGGAAATTTCTCCTGCCGTCGTCTCAACTTGAAGGCTGTTGCCATGAACCCATACGAAACGGAACGTCCTCTCCGAGATTTTTCTGCACAGACCATCGATCGCTCCCTGAACCGTATTGACATCTTTGAGCTGGGGGCACTCCGTCGGCGGAGCATAGATTACCTCCTCCGCAACTCTGACTCTTGCATTGAAGATGATTGATGGATGAGAGAGCGCGCCGGCTGCGTCGGGATATGCGACATCAATAAGCTCGGCACTTACCTTAAGGCTGAGATCGTCCAGCCGGTCGGCAAATTTCCAGACGCACTGGGCAATGCCGTCCTTTCCAGTGAAAACAGAACCCGATGGACTGAGGACGCCCTGACCTTTCAGGACAACAAACGCGATCTCTGCACCTTCAACTGGATGATCTCCTCTGGAGACTCTAACCATAAAAGGTGCAGGCAGCTCCTTTCCGGGCATACCCTCCTGGCCGTCTCCTCCAGCATAGGACAGGGACGCAGCGCTGGCGTTGCTGGCAAAAAGAATCGACGGCGGATGCTCCTGCTCCGGAGAGAGAAGTGTGGCATTAACCTGTTCGACCCAGACCGTCGGATCACCCTCTGGCCGGTCTGCTCCAAACTTCCAGAAGCATTGAGCGATGCCGTCTTCTCCGGTGGTTACTGTAATCTTATTCTGACCTGAGAAGACGCCTTTAGACAGGCTAAGTTCTCCATGGCCTTTTAAAATCTGGAATTCGACCTCTGCGTTCTTCAGAGGATATCCGCCCGCAAAGACCCTTGCCCGGAGTGATTCAGGCAGCTCTTTTCCGGGCATAGCCTCCTGTCCGTCTCCTCCTGCATAGGACAGGGACGCAGCGCTGGCGTTGCTGGTAAAGAGAATCGACGGGGGATGCTCCTGCTCCGGAGAGAGAAGTGTGGCATTAACCTGTTCGATCCAGACCGGATCATCCTCCGGCTGGTCTGCTCCAAACTTCCAGAAGCATTGAGCAATGCCGTCTTCTCCGGTAGTTGCAGTAATGGTGGTTGCTTTTATATTATTCTGACCTGAGAAGACGCCTTTAGACAGGCTAAGCTCTCCATGGCCTTTTAGAATCTGAAATTCGACCTCTGCGTTCTTCAGAGGATATCCGCCCGCAAAGACCCTTGCCCGGAGTGATTCAGGCAGCTCTTTTCCGGGCATAGCCTCCTGTCCGTCTCCTCCGGCATAGGACAGGGACGCAGCGCTGGCGTTGCTGGTAAAAAGAATCGACGGGGGATGCTCCTGCTCCGGAGAGAGGAGTGTAGCATTGACCTGTTCGATCCAGACCGGATCATCCTCCGGCTGGTCTGCTCCAAACTTCCAGAAGCATTGAGCAATGCCGTCTTCTCCGGTAGTTGCAGTAATGGTGGTTGCTTTATTATTATTCTGACCTGAGAAGACGCTTTCGGGCAGGCGAAGCTCTCCTTGGCCTTTTTTAATCTCGAAAAGGACCTCAGCTCCCTGTATTGGACGCCCGCCACGATGGACCCTGACCTGAAGCGGGGAATGCAATTCCTTTCCCGGCATTCCCTCCTGGCCATCTCCGCCGCCATAGGAGAGAAAAACCATATCCGTGAGAGGAGCGAAAAGCTTTCGGCAATCCTTTTCCAGGTTCCATTTTCCGTCCGGTTTGCATGTCAAAATGGCAAGAAGACAGTTGTGGTGCAGGATGCCGAACTTCGGCACAAAATCGCTTTCATCATGGGGCCAGTCGATCTCTCCTGTGTTCCGGGCGGCAACCATCCAGTAGTCGCCGGTTTGATAGTAATCGCCTGACTTAAAGCAGACCTCTATCCCGTTTTCAATCTGGATCCAGCCGCCATCTTCCGATGAACCTCCCGTGGATATTCCTGTAAATGTCAGCGGGCCCTCTTGATCGCTTTCGCTTATATCCCAGCGGCGGACTTTGGGATTGGACTGCCCCATATGTCCGGATACATCAGCAGTCAGCGTCAAGATCAGATCGGTCTCATCGATTTCCTCGACCCTGGCCAGAGTTCCGGGCTTTCCCAGAATCTCAGTCTGTTCGCCCAGTATCTCAACCCAATCGTCCTTATGAATTCTCAGCTCCCCGTCCAATCCTAGCTGCTCGAGCTTCACCTTTTTGCAGGTCTTCGTCTCGTCCCCAACTCCAGAGGCAACTGATTCATTGCCTTCGGATTCTTCTGATATGAAGTCAGCTATGGCAAAAGCCAAAGCGCCATTATTTCTGGACCACTTGAATGTCGCCTTACCGGCCACTCCGGGCTCGTGAATCTCCACTCGATAGAGCTGGTTTTCAAGCCCACGATAGACTGATCCCGACAGGGCAGCGCAGGGATCTTTGATGTATTGCTCCTGGCAGGGCTGGAGACGAACGGCAAGGCGACTGTGTCTCTCTCCGGTCAGATTCTTCAGCGTGAAGGACGCTTCCCGGCAGGATTTGTTCTCCAGCGTGCAGGATATCAACTTCGCACGCCATTCTACCCTGGCCCGGGTAGTGGTGTCCGGACCATTCAGAGCCTTTTCCCGAATCTCATCATCTTCCACTGAGGTTATGTGCCTCTCCCAGACATCCAGGAAAGCAAGGACGCTCTGAGAAGCCCCAGAATCGAGGCTCTGCGGGATATCTACATTGGAAAATATTTTTATAGATAAGCCGGAGGACATCGCCCCGGAGACTAAATCATCATTGATCTTATCGCTAAAGGTGAGAATCGAATCGGCGGCGTTGACATCCGTCACCCTGAGAACCTGAGGCGTAATAAGTTGGTCGGCTTTGACAGAGAGCTCTATCAACTGACCTCTGGCAAAGCCCATGTCATCCAGATTCCGGGAATCCAGCTTTGCCAGTTTTTCCGAGGGGAAGGATACAGTTTCAAAAGATATTATATTATCATCTAGCTCACAGAGGAGGCCATCGACATACATCCTGCCGGAGGATAGGATCAGATCCCGGCCGTCAGGTGCGACATCGACCTTGAACCCGGCAAGATCAACGGGAGCCCCGCTTTGGCCAACGACATCAATTACCTCTGTCTCCTGAATGTAATTCTGGATATCCGACTGCTCGTTCCAGTCAGCGTCTAGGATCACCCGGCCCTGTTGCATCAAGACCCTGCTATAATGCTTTTTGGGATCGAATGTGAACCGTGTAAAATCTCCTTTCATAATAGTGCCCTCGCAGTAACTATGTCACGTAGAAGATCCCGGCCTCAAGCCCGAACCTCATGTACTCCTCCAAAGCCGCCCTCAGGTTAGACTCCCGCTGAGGTTGCTCCAAAAACCCGAAGACCCCCATCTCAGAGCCGTCTTCCGCTCCCGTTCTGATCTCCTCGGCAGAGGCCGAGCTGAGCTGAACATACCCGGGATCGCTGAAACGAACCGATGTAAATGCTGGACAGAGGCGGACCTTCACCGCTCTCTTCTCCTCGTCGGTGAGATCTCTTCCTAAAGCTTCTTTCTCTGCCGCCATAGCCAGATCAGGCTGGCAGCGGAAGCGCCGGGGTGAAGGCGAATCATAGGGAAGGTAGGAGAACCGGATGCATCCGTCCTGCCTCTGCTTAACCGTCACCCCTCCCATAAATATGCAGTTGCTGGCATTCAGGCGGCGCAGATTGCCTGTTCCCAGAATGGTGCACCGGTCAATCTGGCAGGCAGCACTCTCCCCGGCAATTGAGCCGTATTCGATGCTCTCTGTAAGAATCAGACGGCAGTCGTTGCCTCCTATCTCGATCGGTCCGCAGATCGACCGGTAGACCACCAATTCTGCTTGACTTTTGCTATCGGTTTTTATGCCGCCGGCAAAGGCAGTTGAGGGCCCAGGAGTTGCTCTCTCCGCTGCATTGTCCGGCGCCATCAATGTGCTGTGAGCCACTCGAAGGCGTAAGTTGCCCTCGAGGACGCTCAGGCTTCCCTCAATCAAGAGGCCATCTATGACCAGCTCACCAGGGTCCGGTCCAAAACCTGAAGACGCTTTTCTGGAAATTGCCAGAT
>JAQVZT010000227.1 GCA_028708055.1 Methanothrix sp. | reverse complement strand
GCGCATATGTTTTTCATCCGCAGCGGCAAAGATCTCCCTGGGCAGCGCAAAGACATCAGTTCCTGCCTTTGCCAATAGGGAGATAGGAGCGCGCAACATCAACCACTGTTGCATTGTCTTCTCCGCGCGGGAGATATTCTGATAGGCCCTCTTCTCCAGAATGCTGATATTGGAGCGAGTAGTGCCCAGCTTCTCAGCTATCTCCTGCTGCGAGTGGCCAGCCAGCCTCATTTGCAGCACCTCAATCTGTCTTTTTGTGAGAAACGAATCCAGGTTATCCTCGTCTTCTATCTCGGGCATCATCTTGTCGCAGATAGGTAATGGCTTTCCAGATGATAAAAGCATCCTTTCTCAGGTAGCAAAAGGCGATGATAAATCGATCAGCTGAAGGATTTAGCGATCAGAAAAGGACAAACAGATTGAAGATCCACAACAAGGAAGGCCATGAAGCTGAAAATTCAGATATCGCCTGGAAGGATTGTCATGGCGCGGTGATGCGCATCGGCAAATTTACGCAGATAAGCACTTGCATAGTTCTCAAAATCGATTTCGGTAGATGCGGTCAGCAATCTGATGATCCCTGCCGGTGGTAGCGGTTCTGTCCCAGCTCACCTCTTCTCACCTGTGCTACGCAAAATTTGCCCGATACCAATATGATCGAAAAGATGCCATGCAACAAAATGAGGATATGCAAATGAGATTTAGCGGCAGCACAAATTTTTCCTGGCTCTGCGCCATCGCCATGGCATTCTTCAGCCTGAGCGCAGCACAGGGCGCAGTGGTAATCAATGAGGTGGAGTCGAATCCTGCTGGCGAGGAGAGCGCCTTCAAAGCGACCGCTACTGCCTGGCTAGAGCTTTACAATACCGATGACAAAGATGTCGATCTCAGCGGGTGGAGCATAAAGAACTCAGAGGGCAGATCCATCACCTTTCCTCAGGGAACTGTAATCAGGGCCATTGATTACTATGTTCAGGATGTGAGGCCCGGTTGGCTTGCTCAGGATGATGAAGTCCTGGTGCTGATCGATGCCGGCGGAGCGGAGGTTGACCGGACAGCCGCACTCAGAGACGAAGATGATAATGAGATGGCCTGGACAAGAGATCCGGACGGAAGGGATACCGATAGCACTGACGACTGGAAGTATTTGGCCAGCAGCAGGGGATTCTGATGGGCTACGAGGCGTCGCTATCCCTGGCATGGGATGAGCTGGACCGGCTGGATTTGCAGGATTGCAGCATATCATTCCTGGGAGAAGATTACAGTCTGATGACGAAGGAACGGGAGGTGCGGCTGGCGGGAGGGGCCCTGGCCGGGCAGATGCAGGCGGTGCTCATCCTTCACTACCTGATCGGCCTTTTAGAGAAGGGCTACAGTCCCTGCGGCGAGTGGATCTCCTTCAAAGAGACCAGGGATGGAAAGCTCTTCTGGCCGGCCTTTCAGAAGAGCGCCATTGAGCCGCTGGTGCAGGCATTCAGCCGCAATCCTGATGGCCTGGCGAGAAATCTAACGGACGGCCTGGGCGGCAGAATGGTCGAGGGCGGTGATCTGGCCATCGAGCTGGCAACCTTTCCCGGCGTGATGGTGAGGCTGCTCTTCTGGGAAGATGAAGAGGAGCTGCCTGAGCAAGCAAGCCTGCTATTCGATCGGGGATTAACCTACATCTACAGCACTGAAGATGTGGCGGTACTGCTGCTTGCAGTGGTACAGAAAGCAAGTCAACTTCAATATCCTGAAGGGCCCGGCGCTTAACTTCAAAAATGCAACATGCATCACTGATATCGCCAAGACTTGCATCACTGTTTAGCGATGCTTCCACGAGCAGAGTACCTTTGGGTAGTGACCCTGAAGTCTACCAATACTTTTCGCAAGAGATGGCCTCGATTCTATCCCCGTCCCGCCCGCCTGGCCGCCAGTGCCTCTCGAACCGCTCTCTCCATCACATCCGCAGGAGCATTCTTGCCGGTCCAGATTTCGAGAGCCTTCGCTCCCTGGTAGACCAGCATCATGACCCCGTCCAATGCTACCGCTCCAGCACCACGGGCATCCTGGAGAAGCTCCGTCTCACGGTTGTAGACGATATCAAAGACCGCCTGGCGGCTTGAGAGGAGCCTTCCCTCCAGCAGCCTGGGGTCGCCCGCCCGCATGCCCACCGATGTGCAGTTTATTACTGTGTCCGCTTGCGGGACTAGCCTATCCAGTTCCAGGAGGGAGAAGCCCTTCGCTCCGACCAGGCCCGCCAGCTCGTTTGCCTTTTTTTCGTTGCGGTTGGCAATAGAAATCCCCGCCCCTTCCTGCGCGAGGGTGTAGGCAATGGCCCGCGCTGCGCCTCCTGCGCCGATGATCAGAACATTTTTTCCCCGGACCTCAACCCCGGCATCCTGCAGCGCCAGGAGCGCGCCCCATCCGTCTGTGTTGTAGCCGTCAACTCCCTGCGGTCCGAAGGCCACCGTGTTCACCGCGCCGATGGCCTGCGCCAGAGGGTCGGGCCTCAGGAAATCCAGCTCCATCGCCTTTTCCTTGAGGGGAATTGTCAGATTCAGCCCAGAAAATCCCATGGCTGCAGCGCCGCAGAGAGCAGTCTCCAGATCCTTCTGCAAAACGCGAAAAGCATGGTAGCAGCCATCCTCGCCCAACGCCCGCAAGGCTGCATTCTGCATGGCCGGAGAGAGGCTGTGCTCGATTGGGTCGCCAAATATTCCGAATATCTTCATAATAATCATCGAATAATTTGCATGATATACCAGAGGACGCCTCCCACGAGAGCGCCAAAAGCCGTTGCCACCAGGTTCACACCATTATTGCTGAGAATACCCCGGCTCTGGAGCGTGGCTCCAAGAAGGCTGTCGAAGTTGGTTCCCATAAATCCGCCTATGGCGGCGATGACAATTCCTGAGACGCCCGCCATTCCCATTCCCGTGGCCAATAGACCGATGATGATTGCTCCCGCAAGCGAAGCAGCTTCGCCCAGGGGCGTTATCCCTCCATCCACCCCCGGCTCAATTTCTTTGAGCGTGGTGATCATGCGGGGTTTGGACCTGCTGGTCTCACCAATCTCGCTGGCCAGAGTATCGCCGTTGGCGGTAGCAACAGAGGCTATGAAAGCGAAGATGAAGATATCATTGCTGTAAACTCCGTAGCAGATGGCAAGAATGAGAGGCACCAGGCTATTGCTGTAGACGTTCTTGTAGCCGCGCCTGCCCCCATGCGACTGAGCTATGCCGAGCTTGAACTTCTGGGTGTATCCGTAGCGGGTAAAGCCACCACCCAGCAGATAGAAGGCAAGCAGCAGGATGAACCAGGTGATGCCCGCAAAGAGGATCACCAGCAGACAGACTATGGTCTCGCTCAGCACTGCATCGGAATCCGCCGCTTTCGCCCAGTAGGCGCCAATTCCCAATACCAGGGCGAAGATGCAGATGAGCAGAATGCGCTGCAGCTCAGGCAAGGGATAATCGAAGGAGAAGAGCCACATCACCATGGCAGTTCCAAATGGAACAGTGAAGTCCCGCTCTTTGGAGACATGGTGCAGAAAAGCGCCGGACAGCCCTCCCAGTATGACCAGGAACAGTATCCTCTCCGAGGAGAGCGACCCAGCCGAGATCAGGCTCGCGACGGGATAGCCGAGACCCACATTGATGAACAGGTACATGATGCTGCCCGCCAGGGAATCGAACTTGCGGAAAGCAAGCGGAGAAAACGTCGAGGCCACAAAAGAGATGGCTATGACGTACTCCGGCAGGTTGGTGTCCGTGAGGATAAGCACCGGCCTCATGATGAGCAGCATGGCCAGTGACGCGCAGAGAAGCCGGGAGCCCCTGTCCAGGAGGAACACTGCTGCTAGGGGAATGACTGTGAAAGATCCGGCATAGGGCAGCAACAGGACCATCAATCCGATGGCTATCCGGGCGACATCTTCCCGCTCCATAAAGCTACATGACAATATTCATTGCAAAAATACTTTGCCTAGGGAGATGCTACAGCAAGGCAGACTATGATTTACCGCCTGTACGAGCATCTCCTGCAATCCCGGATCGCAAAGAGCAAACTCCCCTGCTGCGTGGCAGTAGTTCTTTGCAGCGGCGATCTGATGGGCGAAGGCCTGCTGCGCCTCAGCCAGTTGCTAGAATGGAGCCAGTCCATCGGCCTTACCTCCCTGGTGCTCTATGTGAATGACGATGCGCCCCAGCTCATCCGCCAGATCGATGCCCAGCTCAGGAAGACGACCGCCCAAATAAACCTGCACACCGCTGACGGCGTAGAGCAGACGGGCAGCGGCGGCCCGCTCAAGGTTGAAACATCTCTGGGGCTGGGCGGCAAGCGCGAGGTGACTGAGGCATTTCGAGGAATCCTCAAGGACGTGGAAACGGGCAGCATAAGTCCAGAGGAGATAGACGAAAAGACCATCGAATCGCATTTGCGGTTTTCCCAGAAGCCGGATGTGGTGATCAGGGCAGGCGGAAAGAGGCTGAGCGACTTCATGATCTGGCAGGCCGCTTATTCCGAGCTTTATTTTACCGATGTCAACTGGCTGCAGCTGAGAAAAATCGATTTCCTGCGGGCTATCCGGGATTGCCAGAAAAGGGAGCGGCGTTTCGGCCGCTAGTTTTTTTATTTTTTTTTAATTCTACTTAATCTTTTTAATCCCATTTAATCGATTTAAGTCTATTTAATTCCTTTTTTGATCTTCCTAAGGCATTCCTATGGCTTAACCTGTTTGGCGATTTCCTTCG
>JAQVZT010000226.1 GCA_028708055.1 Methanothrix sp. | reverse complement strand
AGCCCCTGTGCATTTATAAAAGGACTACTCTGAAATCTCCACGAGTCCGCTGTCCAGATGGTAGCAAGCGCCCACTATGGTGAGATTGCCTTTCTCGACTGCCTCGGACAGGATGGGCTCGGAGGTGCGGATCTCCTCCACGACATTATCCACATTGCACTCAATGGAATTTTCCAGGAGATTATCTTCGTTTCCTGCTTTTTTGGCCTCTTCAACTGCCGGCTGGATGAAACCGACGAGGCTATTCAGGTGGCCAGGCACTT
Source organism: Methanothrix sp. (assembly GCA_028708055.1). GTDB lineage: Archaea > Halobacteriota > Methanosarcinia > Methanotrichales > Methanotrichaceae > Methanothrix. Next base: position 4,472 of record JAQVZT010000226.1, on the reverse strand, counting down.
CTCCGCCCTTTACTGCGGCGGTGACAGCTCCGCAGCCATCGTGGCCCAACACGAGGACCAGGGGCACATTCAGGTGCTCTACGGCATACTCGATGCTGGCGATGGTGACATTATCCATGACCTCCCCGGCGGTTCTGATCACGAATATATCCCCCAGGCCCTGATCGAAGATGATCTCAGGCGGGATCCTGGAGTCTGAGCATCCCACGACAACGGCAAATGGATGCTGTCCGGAAACGAGGTCGGTCAAGCGCTCCTCTGACTGGTTGGGATGGGTGGCATTGCCGGAAGCAAACCTGGCATTGCCATCCATGAGCATTTGCAGGGCCTGATCGCCGGAAATGCTGGATTTTTCCTCTGATGCTGCTACAGATGAAACTAATGCAAAAAGCAATAGTATCATTGTTAATAATCGTGAAGTTATTACACCAATTCCTCCTTATAACTGCCTTAAACAAATGATAAATAAAAAACTTTCCGGCCAATTAATGGCAAATATATGATTATTATTGATGCAAGTGAGAATTTGGCGGATCGCTTTGGAGGAAAAAGGAGGCAGAAGCGTGGGAAACTGTGAAAATATGTGCATTCTGCAGATTCTCAATCAGGCGATTCAGAGGTTCGGGAAAATATCATCGTAAAATAATGGCATGCGGTCAGGCAGGCGGCATAAAAAATGTGGCGAAGTCGTTCGCCATGGTCTCGCCAAACAACCGGTTGAGATCCGCCTGCTATTTTTTGCGGGCAAGCTAAAGAACTAAAGCCGACCTAATCCATCTCCGCACGCATTGGCCGGATCTCATAGACATCCAACTGTCGCTGGATGGTGAATATCTCATTGCCTTTCTGGTGGCTGGCGAGCAGGGAATTGCCCACGTCTTTGGGCAGGTAAAACTCTTCTTCATCCAGCTTGACCCGGAAGAATTTGCGGCTCTTGCCCATCTCCATATCTCTGTACTTGCCGGTTACCTTCTCTCCGATCTTCAGAACTCTGGGTTGCATGCAAATTTCACCTCATTGATGATTATAATTAGTTGCTGCTTCTACTTCTAACTTCCGATTGATTTTTAGGACAATCAGATACTCACCTTTGGTGTGTAGTCTTCTTTGGCCTCGGCGCAGTTCAGTGGACAGGACCCCTCACCGGCGCCGTCCCATTGCATCTGCATCAGATTCGCGCCCAGATAATCGGTATCGTTGGTCACTGCCGCGTTCTCGTCCCAGCAGGCACAGCCTGTTCCCTGGCCGTTCTCTGCCCACACTGGTCTTGCAGGCGGACAGCATCCCAGGTATCCCCGGCTGATGACCGACCGGTTTTGCGCGAAGACCTGGCCCAGGCTAGAGTTGCCCACAAGAAATGCCCGGTTGACGATATCATCCCCGCACCTTTCCACATCCAGGTTGATGCCGATTCTCAATGTATCGCCGATGGAAAGATGCAGCAGCGTCCAGTTGGAGCTGTTCATGCCGATCTGATTGGGCCGCACTGTGGCATTGATGAAACTGGCCCCGGGAGGAAAGATGTCCTGCAAAAAAAGCGGCCCAATGGTGGTGTTGCCGTCATTGGTTATGAGGATAGTATAGCAGGCCACATCCCCGACCTGACTGCCGTCCTTGCGAAGATAAAGGTGCGGCCGATCGTATTTGGCGCAGCCGGAGATGATGATTCTGCGCGAGACATTGTAGTCACCCATGAGAGTCTCCTCCCGATCTACAGCAAGAGTTCCGTTCTTGAACACTGCCGCTTTTAGCGTCGCTACCCCTGAAAAGTTGGCTTCGCTCCTTAGCTCTCTGCTGCTTGCCGCGGCGGCATGCAGCTTCAGCCGGGAGGCGCTGCTGTACTTTTCGGAGATGAGGCTAGCGGGGCCTACCAGCTCCATTCCCTCCGACCAATTCTGAGAGATAAAGAGGGATGTGCCCGGCGTGACAGGCTGGCTGAGGCCGTGATGGGCTGCCTGCAGATCCTTGCTAATGAAGCCTGAAAAAGCCTCGATTTTCTCATCAGACTGATAGGACCCAGTGCCGGACTCATAGCTTCTCAGCCTGGGACCATGCAGGTCCCTGGCCACGTAACCCCTGCCGGAGGCAGAGCGGTCCATCATCAGGCCCTGGCCCAGGTCATGAACGCTCTCTGAGAGGAGAAAGTCTCCTGCGAAGTCCTCAACAGAGAGTATATCCTCCTTGCGTCCCGGGTCCGGTCTTTTCAGGGTACCGAGGTGCGCCAATCCTGAGAAGCCGGAGTTGATCTGCATTAACGACTGGTTCTTGTCCAGGTCGTAGAGGCCCTCGCTCGCAAGCGTTGTGGAATACCGATATGATTCTTCAAATGATGTATTGGTGATGCCGTTTCGGGCTCTTGCGGCATCGTTCCAAAGGCATGAGATCCTCTGCGAGCCGCTACCAGGCAGGAGAATCATTGTGGGATGATAGCTTGCCTTCATGCTCCTCTCCAGGCGGATAGATTTATTGGCGGTAAGAAAACGCAGATCCTCATGATCCTCGTAATCTCCGCTGCCGTGCGTGCGCTGGCGTAATTCGGTTCCCTCCTCTGCCAGGATCTTCACACTGGCTGAGGAAGAGAGAAGCATCTGATCTGAGGACACGTAGACATGGTTGGTGAGAACGTCCGCCTGACGACGGGTGCTGTAGTCGCGGTAGGACCGGACGAATCCCCGGCCCGTGACCTTCTCCTGGCTGCTGTAGAGGACATCAATTCTGGGAACTCTCACCGTGAGGCCCATCTGCACACACTCGCCCGGCGCGAGAGAGGAATAGTGCCAGGCTCCGTCCTCTGCCATCTCCGGCCAGGCGGAGACCATCTCCACAGAGGAGGCAAATACATCGCGCACGGTGACGTTGGTCGCAGGCTGGCCGCCCTTGTTGCAGACGGTTATCAGGTAGCTGGCCTCCTCGCCCCGGCGTACTGCCTTTTGTAGAGGCGTCTTGTTGACGGAAAGGAGCGTTCCATTCAGGACCGGAGTGTAAAGGCAGCCGGACGTGGTCTCCAGCTCATCGCAGCCGATAAAATAGTGGTTTTCCAGCAGCGCACCGTCGGGTAGGGTATCGTTCACCCGCACCGTGAGGCTGATAGTATGCGGCCCGTCCGGGAAAAGCTCTGCGATCTTCCAGGCTCCGCTCTCTTCCGCAGGCGGCTGACAGGAGAGGAGGGTGACGCGCGGGTCCAGGCGGTCGCGGATGACTACGTTGTGGGCTGCGCTGCCAAGGCACTCGTAAGTGAGGGCATACGTCAGAGGCTCGCCCACCAGCGCAGGGTCCGGATCAGCAGTTTTAGTGAGCCTCAGGCTCAAAACGCTCTCGCTGGCATTCGTCTCTCGCAGGTAGTCGTTTTCTCCTCCCGCACCCGTGCGCTCCTGGGGGCGAGCGCCCGCGAGACTGGTCCAGGTGACACGGGTGCGCCCCTCGATCGTCTCTCCTGGCGCGGCGTGCACCGTCGCATTGAACCTCAGGAGGGCTTTTTGGTCCGCATTCCAATCCAGATCCAGTCCTTCCAGCTTCCATCGGAGATCTTCTTCATTAAAAGCGGCATCCGGTCCCGCCAGGACCCGGGCCGAGCCCGGCTGGTAGGCGAGGCCCGCGGGCAGGAGAAGCTGCAGATCGAGGTCGTAGGCGGGAGCATGGCTCAGAGCGGAGTGATAGAGGAGAAGGGTGAAGGTGACAGTATCTTGCGGGGCTGCAAAAGACCGGGTGGCCTGCATCTCCAGGGCCAGATCCGGCTCGACCACTGTGAGGGGGCCGCATTCATCGGCATCTGCCTTGCGGGCTGCGCCCTCCTGCCAGCTCATGCGAGCAGTCGTCCCTTCCAGAACCGTTCCGTCCTGATTTTCGGGCACATTTTCCAGCTGGCAGTCGTAGATGATATCTATGGTATCTGCGGGACCGCAGTCTCCCAAAAACCAGCCCACCCGCTGAGTACCGTCGGGATTTGCGGCGACCACTACCTCGAGAGGTTCTCGTCCCTGCACGGACAGGCTGCTCTTGTTGTAGGAGAGGCCTGGAGGAATAGTGTCGTTAATCCACAGGCTGCGAGCGCCATGAGGCAGGTCGGCGGAGACCTCAAAGCCAACTGACTCGCCCACAGTGAGGCTGCGAGGCTGATCTGGAGTCTTTCGAAGAGCGGTTCGAGCGCCAAGCTCAGAGATCTGGGTCACCTCCTGGCAGGGGCCGGTGCCCCAGCGGGTCGTAAAGGCGCTGGTGTAGCTATTCCGGGTGGAGATCACTTTTTCTTTGAGGGTGATCCGTTCCGTCCGGCCAGGTGCCAGGGAAGAATAACTCCAGTTAAGGGCTCTCTGCGGCGAATCGATCTCCAAAAGTTGTAGGCAGGCATCAATTGTCGAATTGACGACCACATTGTGGGCCGTACCGTCTCCATTGTTTTCCAGCAGAATGGTCCAGGTGACCACGTCGCCCAGGGCTACGTCGAACCGATCCGGTGAAACAGAGAGACTTAAATT
>JAQVZT010000225.1:2366-4755 GCA_028708055.1 Methanothrix sp. | reverse complement strand
AGATATTCGGCCATACTTCTGCCTTTTTTCTGGCGCTTTAGAGCGGCCTCTTTGGTGATCAGGGGATCTTCAGTGGTTATGCCCAATTCGTCATGAACGTAGCTGTCCGCTTTTATCACCTGGCCGGGCAAAGGCGGGAAAGCAAGAGGCGAGACTCCTGTTTCAGTGTAGCGGTAACGCTTGTACTCTCCCTGTCCATCCCAGGGCAATGGAGCCTTTGGGGAATCATCCTTCAGCTCGCCGCAGAGCTCTGCTGCGAGATCTACATCAAAGCTGTACTGGCTTTCGCTGAGCGTCTTGTCGGTCAGGATGAATGCCGGCAACTGAAACTGCCAGGCCAGATTCATAGCCATGACTGACCAGCAATACGCTTCCTCTGCGTCACCGGGAGCAACTATGAACCTGGGAAATTCGCCCTGACCGGCATTGAGGACAAAATGCAGGTCTCCCTGCGCAGTGTAGGTAGGAAGACCGGTGGATGGTCCAGCTCTTTGCGCATTGACCACCACCACTGGCATCTCTGCCATTCCGGCCAGGCTCAGCCCCTCGGTCATGAGGCATAGTCCGCCGCCAGACGTTGCGACAGCGGCTTTGACTCCTGCATAGGCAAATCCCTGGGCCATGAGAATGACGGCGATCTCGCTCTCCGGATGAATCACCTTGAGACCGAAATTCTGGGCTTGCCGGGCCATGAAATCGAGTATGCTGGAGGAGGGAGTCATTGGGTAGGCTACATAAGCCCCGAGGCCCGCTTTAATGAGCCCAAGAGCAATAGCCTGGTTGCCGGTAATTATCGGGTGAGGCTTTCCATGAGGCTTTCTGTCCGTCTCATCTCCGTCTTTGCCGGTCAGTTGAAAATCGGCCCTGTCAGCTCCGCTGCCCAGGTGGCAGAACTCCATCGCCTGATCGTAGCCCTTCCTGGCCACCTGGAGATTGAGGTCCAGCATCTTGGGCAGATGCTTTCTCAGGACATCTTCCAGGACCGGCCAGTCGATTCCAACCACTTTGCAATAGCCGCCCAGTATGCAGGTATTCCTCATGACCGCCGGGGCCTTCGCTTCCTTCAAGATCGAAGTGATGGCAAGTCCGCAGCCCCGATGCTTTTTGTCATCAATTTTTACCTTATCGCCATCGAAAATCACAAAAGAGCTGTCCTTAAGGCGGCTGGAGTGCTTCTCCAGGGTCTCCTGGTTGAGGGCAATCAGGACGTCTATCCCGTCAGTATGTGAAGCGATCTTCTCTCTGCTTGCCCTGACCAGAGAGAAATTGTGCCCTCCTCTGATGAGAGAGGGATAGTCGTAATACATGTAAATGTGATAGCCCAACCGGCTAAAGAGACGGGCAGCAGTAAGGCCCGCCTCATTTATGCCGTCACCGGCAATACCGCCGATAAGCGTAGAGAAATTATCCATCTTCATCACCGGATTTGACCCATCCGATCGGATTCGGCCCATATTTTTAGCCTTGGATCTTATTTAATAAAAAGAGCCATGATCAGATATATAATTGATCTCTGCAGAACGAAAGTAAACCTGTTTTGATATCTCGTCTGAGCTTTTTGCTGGCCCGCAGCCAGCGACATGCCTCTTGATAATTGCATGAGAGCAAAAAACTGGGCTTATTTGGAAAAAATTATCTAGATGAATTCTCAAAGGCGGGTCCATATGACTGCAAAAAATGATTCTTTGAGGCTCGCGGGAGCGATAATCTTCTTTGCGGCAATTCAATGGTTCATGATAGTGCTGGCTGCTGAGACTATCTTTCCAGGCTACAGCATAATGAATAATGACCTGAGCGATCTGGCATCAACCGTGCCGCCTAACGTATCGCTGATCCAGCCTTCTGCAATGCTGTTCAATCTGACCACCTTCCTCTTCGGCCTGCTGATCATAGTAAGCAGCATCCTGATCCGCCGCGTCTGCAAAAAGCGCCTCTTTGTGGCTCTTCTGGCCATATCCGGCCTGGCAGCAATGGCTGTAGGCATCTTTCCCGGCGATACTGGGGTCATACATGGGCTGGTCGCTTTGGCCTGGTTTGTGACTGCCCCCCTGTCTGCCATTGTTGCCTATGGATTTCTCAAAAAGCCGTTTGCATACTTTTCCGTTGCCGTCGGCGCATTTGCCCTCATCGTTCTCATCTTCACATTCTCACTGGGCAGGGCTTCTCCGTTTCTATTCTTCGGCAGAGGCGGAGTGGAGAGAATGATCGTCTATCCTGTGATCTTCTGGACGGCGGCATTTGCAGGCTACCTGATGAACGTCTCATCAAATGAACCCTGAAAACAATGCAAGAAATTACTTATAGAATTGGGTATAGAATTGAGCCCAACAAAATGCATCTGCCGGGTAAATGGAACATCGTAAGGGATTGCCGGGAACTGCCAGGAACT
>JAQVZT010000225.1:0-2266 GCA_028708055.1 Methanothrix sp. | reverse complement strand
AGGGGGTTAGGATAACGGACGGAAATATGAATCATGATGCAGAGCTGGATTGCGTGGGCCTCTTCTGTCCCATGCCCATCGCGAGGACCAAGGAGGAGATCGAAAATATCGAGGTGGGGCAGGTTCTGAAGGTGGAAGCGGACGACCCTGCTGCCGAGGAGGACATCTCCCGATGGGCTAAGAGAGCCGGCCATGAGGTCGTGGGCCTTTTTAAGTCCGGAAATGTCATCACCTTTTGGATAAGGAAAAAGAAATGATAAAGAAATGATATTGGTGATAAAATCATGAGCAAGATTCTTTATGTTCAGACCAGCGGCCTGGATACGCCGGAGAGATTATATGCGCCATTTGTATTGGGCATGACCGCCCGGGCGATGGATGTAGAGGCTTCTATATTCTTCATGATCAAAGGGATAACCGCAATGAAGAAAGGCGAAGCTGAGAAGATAAAGATCGGAAGCTTTCCCAGCCTCAAAGATGTCATCGACCAGGCAATTGCCTCCGGCGTCAAGATGTACATCTGCGAGCAGAGCACCCAGCTTCTTGGAATTGACAGGGGCGACTTTCTGCCTGCGGCGAAAATTGCCGGGGCAGCTACGCTTGTCGACCTGACGCTGGATGCTGATTCAACCATCAGCTTCTGAGAAAGGAAAAAATCATGTCAGGAATCTATCTCGACCATCAGGCGGCCTCTCCTGTTGACAGCCGGGTAGCCGAATTTGCCGGTCCCTTTCTCAGCAGTGGCTTTGGCAATCCCTCTTCCCTGTACTCCAGTGGCCTCGCCGCAAGAGCCGCTTTGGAGGAAGCGAGGGCAAAGGTCGCTGATCTGATAAACGCAGAGAGCCCGGAGAGCATCGTCTTTACGGCAGGGTCCACGGAGGCCAACAACCTGGCCATCCGCGGCACGGCCTTGCGCAATGCCGCTCGGGGCAAGAAGCTGCTAGCAAGTCAGATCGAACACATCTCAGTGCTCAATCCCCACAAGGACCTCAAGAAGGCTGGCTTCGAACTGGATCTGGTCCCGGTGGACAGCACCGGAATCATCGATCTTTCTGCTCTGGAGAGGATGATTGGCAAGGAGACGGTCCTCACCTCGGTGATGTATGCCAATAGTGAGATCGGAACCATTGAGCCCATAAAAGAGGTGAGCGCCCTGGTGCATGAAAAGGGCAATTTCCTGCATGTGGATGCTGCCGCAGCCGCTGGAAAGGTCCGGATAGATGTTCAGAAGGACAACATCGATCTGCTCACCATCTCCTCCAATGACCTCTGCGGCCCGCAGGGAGCAGGAGCGCTGTACGTCAAGCCAGGTCTACGCATTCAGCCGGTGGCCTTCGGCGGCGGCCAGGAGAAGGGCCTGCGTCCCGGAACAGAGAATCTCTATGCCCTGGCCGGATTTGGCGAGGCTGCGAGGCTTGCCAGACTGGAGGGAGCAGGGGAGAGCGAGCGGCTGAAGGCTATCCGGGATGCTCTGATCGGGGAGATACTCAAGATTGATGAGGCGTACCTGACCGGACATCCTGCAAAGCGGCTGGCAAATCATGCCAGCTTCCGGTTCAGCCGCATTGAGGGGGAGAGCATTCTCCTCACCATGGATGCCATGTTCGACATTCAGGTCTCCACGGGATCGGCCTGCTCCTCACGCACTCTGGAGCCCTCTCATGTCCTTCTAGCCATAGGGCTGAAGCATGAGCAGGCGCACGGCTCCATGATCATGACGCTGGGCAGGAGCAATAATTCCGATCAGATACCGGCAATCGCAAGTGCAACGAAAAAGACGGTAGAAAGGCTGAGAGCCCTCTCTCCGCTGTAGACAGGTGATACACGAAATGGCACAGATTGGCTACTCCAAGGAAGTAATGGAACACTTCATGAACCCCAGGAATGTGGGGGTGATCGAGAACCCGGACGGCTACGGAAAGGTGGGAAACCCCGTCTGCGGTGATCTCATGGAGATATTCATCACCGTGAAGGATGACAGAATTGGAGACATAAAATTCAGAACCTTCGGCTGCGGCTCGGCCATAGCTGTCTCCAGCATGGTAACCGAGATGGCCAGGGGCAAGACCCTGGATGAGGCCCTGAAGATCACTCGCAAGGATGTGGCTGACCAGCTTGGCGGCCTGCCTCCACAGAAGATGCACTGCTCCAACCTCGGGGCGGATGCGCTGCATGCGGCCATCAAGAACTACTGGGTGAAGATCGGCAAGATCAAGCCCGAAGAGGCCAAGCCCGAGGAGGGCGAAGAGGGGGAGAGCTGCGGGAC
>JAQVZT010000224.1 GCA_028708055.1 Methanothrix sp. | reverse complement strand
GGCCGGATTTTCAATCGGGATAATCAGCCGGGTCCGGATCGCAGTATCATGAACCATAGCATCTTGACCCCGTCGGCAGGAGAGATTGGCGCGGAAAAAAATGCTGAACCTGGGACTCTGACCGGGCAGATGGGGCCAATTGGCCGGATTTTCAATCGGGATAATCAGCCGGGTCCGGATTGCAGCATCTTGACCCCGCAGGCAGGAGCAGCGAAAACAGAAAAAAAAGCAGCGCCAGAGACCCAGACAGGACGGGTCCGACCAATTGGACGAATTGTCAATCATGAGAATCAGGCTAGTCCAGATCACCGCATCCTGATCCCGACGGTAGAAGTGGAGAGAGCTGAAAAAACTGCGGCAGCAGCAGAGACCAAGACAGAACAGACTCGACCAATTGGCCAAATTATCGATCGAGAGAATCAAACGAGTCTGAATCACAATATCCTGATCCCGTCTGCCAGTGAATCCGGAAAAGCAGAAAGAACAGAGTCAGAAACTCAAGCCATAAAATCTCTCCCAGCTAATCGACCTTTCAATAATCCGGCCCAACCAAGCCTGATTATCCGAAGCTCGGGCAGGCAGATCGAATCAAGTCCGCAGACCGCAATTGCTCTTTCAGTTCCGTCTATCGTGGGCAAGGCAGATGAGTTGCTTAAAAAGAATAAAAAGGAATATTTGGAGGGCCCGGATTCTCCAGCAGACCGGGAATTGCAGAGATACGCTTTGCTCTTATCCGCCAAAAAGGAGTCCTTAATGCAATCGAAGGCATCGGCTCAAGATGCCCTATCACCGGAGCCGAGACCGACCCCAATTAAAGCCGATCGCCAAAATTATCATGAAGCATCTGTGGGTACAATATTTTCCAGACATAATGAGGTCTTGCAGAGGGATAAGAGAATGGACATATTTTCTGATCGATCCTCTTCCGAATCATTTTCGTCGATCAAAGTGAATATCGGACGGATTGAAGTGCGCGCGGCGGGGAAGCAATCGATCCCTCCGCCATCTCATCAAAAGCCTGCTACCACATCGAAACCGGGTCTAACTCTGGACGATTATCTCAAACGTCCCAGGTGATCATCATGAGCAACTTTCTGGCTATTGCTACGGTCACTGAAGCTCTCAGAGAGCTTCTAGACGAAGTGGTCAAAGAAGCAGTCTCTGGAGCGACAGCTACCGCCGTTCGGCCTGCCAGCAGCGGGAATGAAATTGCTGAGGTGGGTGTCAACGTCTATCTCTATCAGGCCAGCCCCAATTATTCCTGGAGCAATGATGACCTTCCCAGTCGGCGCGAGGACGGAACCGCGATTCAGCATCCCAGAGTTGCCCTGGATTTGCATTACCTTTTGACCTTTTACGGTGACGAGAAAAAGCTGGAACCTCAGAGGGTGATGGGAAGCGTTGTCCAGATTCTTCATGCTAAACCTGTCCTATCGCGCCAGCAAATCCAGAAAGCAATCGATAGCGTCGATTACCTGAGTGATTCCGACCTTACGGACGCAGTGGAACAGGTTAAGTTCACTCCTGTGCCGCTCTCGGTCGAAGAGCTCCACAACCTTTGGTCAGGATTCTTTCAGGCACCCTATGCCCTCTCTGCTGCTTATCAGGGCTCAGTGATTTTTATCGAAGGAAATGAGCCAATTAAAAAGCCTCTACCTGTGCGCAGCCGCAACCTGTATGCAGCTGCATTCTGCCAGCCAGTCATTGAGCTTGTTACCTCCGAGGCGGGCGCGGGTCAGCCCATAGCTGCCGGGTCCGTTCTTGCTATTTGGGGAAAAAATCTTCTCGGCGATGTTACCGTTGTGACCATAGAGGACGAAGAGATCAGCTCCTCCGATATTCTGGAACTGCATAATAATATGATTAAATTCAAATTGCCGCTCAATCCCAGGAGGGCGGGGCTACTCCCATTGCAGGTGATCCGCAAGAGGATGATGGGATCGCCTCCAACGCCTCATCATGAGGCCGAATCGAACCTGGCTGCTTTTGTGCTGAGGCCCGCGATCTCGATTGATACTGCTGCCAAGCTGGCGCATATAAATCCAGCCGTGGGGAAGGATCAGCGCTTGCTCATCCATCTGAACCGGATTCCTTCCGGCTCAATTCCTTCACAGGATCGGTCTTTTCTCATGCCCCTCAGGAAAGCTACAATCTCAGAAATACCCCTGCCGATTGATGGTCTGGCAAAAGGAGATTATCTGGTTCGAGTTGAGGTGGACGGTGCAGAGAGCATTCTTCTTTCCGATGATTCCGGGGAGTACACCGGACCGAAGGTGAGCATCTCTTGAGTTCTTTGCAGGACTGGCAGGAGGCGAATCAGAGGTATCTGATCGCCGAGCTTGCCGTCCTGAAGAGGCGGCTCTATGGCTTTATCAAGGCTAATGGAGATGTGAAGTTCGGGTTAGAGGACGGGGAGAAGGAAAAGGAGAAAGAAGAATTTGAAAAAAAAATGGCAGAAGCGGTGCGGATCAGGGATGAAGCGGCCAGGAGCCTGCCCAGTCCCGGCGCTCTGGAATGCATTGCCAAAATCTTCCGCCTCACCGCTTTCGAGAGGGATCTGCTCCTCTTCTGTGCCGGCCCGGAGCTTGATTCGGATTTCGCCTCGCTCTGCAGCGAGATCTCGGACAGTTCCCGGCCCGGCGGATCTCGTCTTCCCACCTTTGCTCTGGCCATGCATGTTCTTCCCGGAGCCCATTGGAGCGCTTTCACTCCTACAGGGCCATTGAGAAGATGGCATATGATTGAGGTGGGCGATGGCGATGCTCTCACCTGCCGACCCCTGAAGATCGATGAAAAGGTGCTGCACTATCTTCTGGGAGTGGATATCAGAGACGAAAGACTGGATTCTCTTCAGCTGGCCGATCTGCCCGGGGATTTGCCTGACTCGTACCTGGATCTCGCCCGTCAGATCGAGGAAGCCATGCAGAGGCCGGACCGGCCAATCATAGAGCTCCTGGGAGCTGATTCTGAGGCAAAGCAGGATGTTGCAGCCTTCGCTTGCTCACAGATCGGCCTGCTGGTTTACGCAATCAGCTCTGAGGACATTCCTCTTCTTTCAGCGGATAGGGATAAGTTCGTCAGGCTCTGGGTCCGGGAGGCGTTCCTGAGCGGCGCTGCCTTGCTGGTGGATTGCGAAGATCTGGAAGGGCGGGAGAGGACTCATGCCGCACTCTCGCTGATTGAGAGGCTTGAGAGCCGTGTTCTGGTGGCATCTCGCGAGCCGCTCTTGCTCAAGAGGCGGGCAGGCCTCTGTCTGGAGGTGGCAGGGCTTGCTCCCGCAGAGAGACGCCTGATCTGGAAGAAGGCGCTGGGTCCGCTGGCAGAGGAGCTTGACGGTCAGCTTGAGATGCTGGTGGACCAGTTCAACCTGGGCCAAAAGGAGATTCTGGCTGCCAGCGCCCAGGCGGAGGTCTTCTGCCTGAGCTCCGGGCAATCAGATCAATCCCCTCGTCGTCCGGGCGAACGGCTCTGGGATGCCTGCCGGGCCCAGACCAGGCCGCGGCTGGAAGAGCTGGCGCAGCGGATCGAGCCTGCGGCAACCTGGGATGATCTGGTCCTGCCCGAAAGCCTGCAACAGGTTCTGAGGGAGATTGGAGTTCACCTCCGGCAGAGCAGCAGGGTTTACGGGTCCTGGGGCTTTGGCTCCAAGGGCTAGCGGGGGCTGGGCATCAGCGCTCTATTCGCCGGGGATAGCGGGACCGGCAAGACGATGGCTGCGGAGGTCCTGGCCAACGACCTGAATCTGGACCTCTACAGAATTGATCTCTCACAGGTGGTGAGCAAGTACATCGGCGAGACCGAGAAGAACCTGCGGAAGGTATTCGACGCTGCAGAGAGGGGCGGATCCATCCTGTTATTCGACGAGGCGGATGCCCTCTTCGGCAAGAGGAGCGAGGTGAAGGACAGCCACGACAGGTACGCCAACATCGAAACCAGCTATCTTCTCCAGAGGATGGAGGAATACCGGGGGCTGGCGATCCTCACCACCAACATGAGAAGCGCGCTGGACCGGGCATTTTTGCGGCGCATCAAGTTCGTCGTGCAGTTTCCTTTCCCAAGTTCCGCAGAACGGGCATCGATCTGGAAACGGGTCTTTCCCGAAGAGACCCCAAAAGATGGCCTGGACTTCGAGAAGCTTTCCAGGCTGAATATCACCGGGGGAAACATCAGGAACATTGCTCTTTATGCTGCCTTCCTGGCGGCGGAAGACAGCTCATCAGTTCGGATGTCTCACCTCGTCCGTGCCGCACGGGTAGAGTACGCCAAGCTGGAGCGGCCTCTAACGGAAGCTGATATCGGGGGATGGGCATGAACCCGCGCTCTGTTGATCTCGATCTGAATATCGAGGAGCTGGTCCTGACCGGCTTTCCCGGCCGGGATAGGGACAGGATAATGCAGGCGGTCCGGGCGGAGCTGGAGAGGCTGATCAGCGAAGAAGGCGTGCCTGACGCTTTTTCCAGGGGCGGCGAGCTGGAAAGCCTGGATGGAGGGTCCTTCGAAGCGAAGCCCGGCTCCAGCCCTGAGGAGATAGGCGCCCAAGTGGCGCGGTCTTTGTACGGGGGTTTGAGATAGATGATGACGAGAGCGAGAAAACCAGCGCGAGAATCCGGAACGTCTTTTCAGCCCCAGCAAAGTCAGTATGCATCGCCGCTCACTGCATCCAAAGCAGAGGAGCACGGGACACCAGCAGGTGAATCGCGGGTCAGCTTCAGCCTTGCCGATATCGACATGTTCCCCAGGGAGACTGTGCAGCCCAAGCTCCGGCTGGGTCCCGTCGG
>JAQVZT010000008.1 GCA_028708055.1 Methanothrix sp. | reverse complement strand
GAGATGACATTGCATCCCATCTCTTCGGCCACCACTGCCGCTTCCTCTGCGACCGGAATGTCTGCGGTGCCTGCTGCCAGGACGCCCACCGTTCCCATTTTAGCCTGACGCTTTGCAGAGCGGATGACCACCGTCCTGGCCTTTGAGTTGTGCTCCAGGCTGCTTGCTCCAGGCAATTTTGCGGTTTGCAGAAGCTGCAACTGCTCAGGCGAGATGCGAGTGATGATCACGCTGCCGGTAGCCGACAGGTGAGCCAGGGATATTGCCACAAGATCTGAGCTATCCTTTCCCTCGGCAAGAATGGCTTCAGGAATGCCGATTCGATCCGACCGGCTTATGTCCAGCTTTGCCACATCCCCTACCGCCAGGAAACTCTGCCGTTTAATGCGCCGCAAAGCCTCTTCCTCGTCTATCTCTCTTCGGGCAAAGGATTGCAGCAGATCTCTCAGATTCTCTTGCACAGGCTTTCTGATAGGTCGCCAAGCATAAAGGGTTTATCCCTGCATGGCGAACGAAAAGAGATGCTCGCAAACCTTGATCTTCATATCCATTCCAGGTACTCGATGGCGGTCTCTGTTGATATGCAACTGCCGGAGATCGCCAGAGAGGCGGCGCGCAAGGGTGTGAAGATTATGGCCACAGGCGACTGTCTGCATCCTCTTTGGCTGGATGCCATAAAGGAGCTTTCCGAGGAGGATGGCCTCTTTCTCCTGGACGATACCTATTTTGTCCTCAGCGTGGAGGTGGAGGATAGCAGTCGCGTTCATCATCTCATCTTCCTGCCGGATACTTCCAAGGCCGAGGAGCTGCGGGAGTCCTTTGCATCGAGCTCCGGAAACATGTCGAGCGACGGCAGGCCCCGGCTCTCTTTGAAAGGCTCTGAGATTGCAGATCACGTTATCGAGGCGGGCGGTTTGATGGGTCCTGCCCATGCGTTCACACCCTGGACGGGCCTTTATGCTTACTTCCGCTCATTAGAGGAATGCTACCAGGAAAAGGCGCAGGATATCAGGTTCATAGAACTTGGACTGTCCGCGGACACGGATTATGCAGACCGGATTGCCGATCTATCCACCCGCACCTTTCTCTCCAACTCCGATGCTCATTCGCCCCGCTCCAATAAGCTGGCCCGGGAATTCAATCAGATGGAGCTAGCCTCTTTCAGCTATCAGGATCTCATCCTGGCAATAAAGCGTGAAGGTGGACGGCGTCCCATGAAGAATGTGGGCCTGTTCCCGGAGGAAGGAAAGTACAACCGAACGGCATGCACGCGCTGCTATCAGCAGTACTCTCTGGCTCAAAAGGATGAGCTGATGGGTCGCTGTCCTGACTGCGGGGGCCGGATCAAGCTGGGCGTGGCAGACAGGGTGAATCTCCTGGCCGATTACGAAAAGCCCGTGCATCCTGCGCACCGGCCGCCTTATCTGCATATTATTCCCCTGGCTGAGATTATTGCTCTGGCCCTGGGCCATAGAAGTGTCACGACCGTCGGCGTGCAAAAGAGCTGGAATGCGCTCACTCAGTCCCGGACGGAGATAGAGGTCTTGATGCAGGCCGATCTTGACCAGCTATCCGCAGAGCCGAGGATCATCGAAGCCATCCGGAGCTTTCGTGAGGGCCGGGTAAAGGTGCAGCCAGGGGGTGGGGGCAGGTACGGTATGGTCGGCCTCGCAGAGCCGCTTCGGGAGGATAGGCAAAAGGGTGGCCAGAGGTCGCTCTTCGACTTTTAAAGGGCTATCAGCTGCAATTTAGCTCTTCTGCATCAATATAATGGGAGTGCGGAGCGTCACGAATTCCCCATCCTTTGAAGTGGGGTGGCCTCGCGCAGCTTGATCTCTTGCAAGAAAAATGGTCATTACTATGAAGAACTCATTCATCTAAATGAACATTTTCGCTATCATAAGCGGTTGATAGGATGCGGATTCAAGAAATCCTCTCATGTTCAAATTATGTATTCCGATAGCTTGAGCCTGCTTAGGACCTTTTCGAGCTCGTCCTGGGCAGTGCAGGTAAACTTTAAACCAAAACGTTTTCCTGAGCCGAGGTAATCTGAAATATCATGCTTGTGAGAATTTACGGCTACTGCAATTTCTTCAACTTCCGCTAGCTTCATGGCATCTACCACATGTCCAATCTCAGCCTTCTCTCTCACAGGTAGAAGCTCCTTTGGAATCGCATTTGTGAAGAGGTCCATTCGCGTCTCTCCACCAGCGGCAGGCATAACCTCTTGCCTTACCAACATATTCCTTCTATCCCTTCGCATGATAGAATTCTCATCTCTCGATGATATTCCAGGATCTTCTGAGGTCGAACTCTTATATACTTTTGATGGGTGGTTATGATACAACTATTATTAATATTCATATTATGTTATGCACAATTTCACGATTGTGCGACCGTCAATGTTCTACAAAAAATTTATATAGTAATGGCGCGCAACAATGATGATCAAATGCATAGAGGATGATACTTAATGGACCGTGATCGAACGATCTCTAAACCCAGGAACATCTTGTTTGCTTTTATACTGTTTGGTATAATTGCTATCTTGGGCAGCATAAACGGCCTGGCGGATACTGGCAGCGTAAACGTCACTCTCAATGCTGGGGCTTACAATATTACAAAAGATGCTTCCGGCTACGACGTCATAGTCATGGACGGTTTCTCAGATCGTGTCGAAACCGGAGATCCAATGCTGCCTCAGAAGACATTTGATGTCCTACTACCCCCGAATTACGAAGAATCAAGTCTTCAATTGAAGATCGTCTCGGCAAAGAGCGAGGTTTTGACCGGGAATTATGATATCAAGCCATCACCTGAATGGTTGCCTCAGAATTCCAATGACACGGTTATTGAGACAGCAAATAATATAACAACAGAAAATCCTCTCGGTATTGAAACTGCAATTCCATCCGAGACGGTAATAAAAAACGGTACTTATGAAACTGATGCAGATTACCCTGAAGACTATGTGTACCTCCTGCCTAATTCCCAAATGAGGAAGTGGATGTTTGTGCCGGTGAATTTCATTCCTTTCCAGTACAATCCGGTTACAAAGAAACTCACCTTCCACGAAAATGTTACCATAGAAATAAGCTTTGCAGAAAAGGAATTGTCTCTCAGCGCAGAGGAGGGCCTTTCGGATACCGTCTTTGATGATGCGGCACCTGACAAGTTCATCAACTACAATGAGGCTAGCGCATGGTACGGACCTGGAGAAAAAGCAAAATTGAAATCAAGCGCAGTGTCCGATTATGTCATAGTTACTACCAATGCCATAAAAACAGGCAGCAGTAAGCTGAACACATTTGTAGCTCACAAGCAGGTTCTTGGATACAGTGTGCAGGTAGTCACGGAGAGTGATTACGATGGCCTGACTGGTCAGGCTCCCAATCATAGGGCGGAGAAGATAAGGCAGTGGCTGAAGGATAACTATCTTTCCAAGGGCATTAAGTATGTGCTCTTGATAGGCGACCCCACTCCTTATGAAAATGGTGGGACCGATATTCCCATGAAGATGTGCTGGCCCAGGCTGAGCTCCTCAAGCTACAGGGAAAGCCCAACCGATTACTTTTATGCCGATTTGACCGGCAACTGGGACATAAATGGTAACGGCTATTATGGAGAATCGTCGGACTATCAGACGAGCGGCGGTGTAGATCTGGCTGCTGATGTTTATGTGGGCAGGATACCGGTTTACGGCGCCAATTATGCCGCTTTAGACAGCATACTGCAGAAGGTTATAAACTACGAGACGCAATCGAGCACCTCCTGGCGGAAGAGCGCGCTTCTCCCCATGAGCTTCTCGGACTCAAGCACGGACGGAGGATATCTGGGCGAGAGCATGAAGAATGCCTACCTCGCGCCCAGCGGCTATTCTTACTGGAGGATGTACCAGCATGGGACTTATGGCTCTTGCACTATTAATTCCGCGTTTGCCGGCGAAGAGACTTTGACCGGCGGAAGCACAGTGCCGAATCGCTGGGCTAATAGCGACTTTGGAATTGTATGCTGGTGGGGTCATGGCAACTCTCAGGGAGCTTATGTTAGCTATAGCCCATGCAGCGTTAGCTCGTTTATGCTGAGCAGCAATGCTCCGAGCCTGGACGATGCTCATCCCTCCCATACCTATCAGTGCTCATGCCTAAATGGCCAGCCTGAGGATTCCTCGAACCTGCAATATGCCATCTTGAAGAAGGGCGGCATCACCACTACCGGCGCAACCAGGGTTTCCTGGTACTATGTCGGGCAGACCAGCTATGCTGGAAGCTCCTCTAATGCGGGAATGGGCTATGAGTACGTTAAACGTCTGGTGCAGGAGATGCCTGCGGGTGAAGCTCTATACCGCATGAAGAGCACCGGCGTGTATCAGCCTGGAAGCTCCGCTGAGATCCTGATGAACTTCTTTGTCATGTGCCTGGACGGGGACCCGTCGGTTGGCATAGCGAATCCCATTTTGGCCCCAACTGTTACTAATTCTGGCGGGGCAACTGCGATCACAGCCCGCGCTGCCAGGTTAAACGGAGAGGTAACCGCTACGGGCGGCGAGAATCCCACGGTTCATGTCTACTGGGGAGACAATGACGGTGATGTCACCTCGGCGAACTGGGATAATGATGTGAATCTTGGCGCATTGCCTGCGGGGACGTTTTATAGGGATCTTAGCGGACTGACACCAGGGAAGACATACTACTACCGGTGCTATGCTAGCAACTCAGCAGGAGGTAGTTGGGCGGGAAGCACGGTTACATTTAGTACAAATTCAACGATGACCGTAGCTCTCCAGGCCTGTAACGGTCAATACGTCTGTGCTGAAGGCGGCGGAGGCAGAGAAGTCGTAGCTAATCGCAACGTTGCATCTACCTGGGAGACATTCAAACTCATCTATCTGGGGAGCGGCAATGTAGCGCTTCAGGCCTGTAACGGTCAATACGTCTGTGCTGAAGGCGGCGGAGGTCTTCCACTGGTAGCTAACCGTGACTGGGTTCGTGAATGGGAGACATTCAGACTCATCGATCTAGGGAGCGGCAATGTAGCGCTTCAGGCCTATAATGGCCAGTACGTCTGTGCAGAGGGTGGCGGAGGCAGAGAAGTCGTAGCTAATCGCAACGTTGCATCTACCTGGGAGACATTCAAGCTAATTGATCTAAGTGGAGGTAGTGTGCAGCTTTAACTTGCAGGATCGCGGAGGGCGAAGCGGGAATCCCCCCTTAGGGATGGATGCGGAGCCCTTTGCTTTAGCATATCCTGAAAAAGAATCCAGAGTTAACGGAATAAATCTCGCAATGTGAGCAATTCCCTCACATCTATTATTTGCATGGCACCTAGTGGCATTTACCAGTGAAAACAGTATCTTTTTCTTGCAAAAGTATATATGATAATTGTGCATCAGTGATCATATGAAGGACAGGTGTATGAATGTGAATATTTTCTCCGAAGTTATAATAAAAATATTAATAGCAACTCTGTTTATAGATCTCATTGGTTTTGGATCTGCATTGAGTTCAATTGAAGGCGTTAATCCGGATGAAAATTTCAGCATAATACTCTTCCCTGATACCCAAAAAGAGATTAGATATATGCCAATCATATGGGAATCTATGCCAAAATGGGTTGTAGACAACAAAGAGACTATGAATATCCAGGCAGTTATTGGGCTGGGTGATGTGACCGACACCAGCACCGACTCAGAATTTAGCGAAGCGGCAACTGGTTGGAATTTTATCAAGGATGCGGGAATAATTTATGTTCCAGTACCTGGAAACCACGATCTAATCGTTTCCGATTCTATCTGGAATAAATATTTCGGCACTGAGTACTTCTCCGGCAAATCCTGGTTTAGTGGAGCTTATCAGAACAATACCACTGCATATCATGTAAAGTTTAATGTTGGGTCGCATAAATATCTAATTATAGCTCTTCGCTATAACCCTAGCAGTTCGGACCTCCTTTGGGCCCAGGGCATAATAGATGCCAATAGGGATCGTGAAGTTATTATTGCAACACATTCGTACCTTGATTTGAACACTCTCACCGGCTCTGGGACAAACATCTGGAATAACCTGGTAAATCAGAATAAGAATATCTTCCTGGTTGTATGTGGGCACATGCACCCAGAGACATCAACTTCATCATATGTCATCGCCACAGGATTAAATGGAAATAAGGTTAATGAATTGCGTGTGGATTATCAGGATGACAATTATGGCAACGGATATATGGAAATATTAAGATTCCAACCGGGCAAAGTCATAGCCTCTGCATATTCCGCATACCTCAAAAAAACTGATGAATCAAATGCCTATACTATGGAGCCATCCAAATTTACCTATTTGGCAGATATTGCTCTCAGAGCATCTAATAGCCAGTACGTCTGTGCCGAAGGCAGTGGCGGCGGTGCAGTCGTAGCTAACCGTAATGCCATAGGCAGCTGGGAGGAATTCGAACTCATCGACCTAAGCAATAATAACGTGGCTCTACAGGCATGCAATGGTCAGTATCTGTGCGCAGAAGGGGGTGGCGGTGGTGCAGTTGTTGCCAACCGCAATGCTGTCGGTGCCTGGGAGACGTTCAGGCTCATTGATAGAGGAAACGGGTATTTTGCTCTGCAAGCAGCAAATGGCCAGTACATTTGCGCCGAAGGTGGCGGTGGAGATGGAATGGTAGCAAATCGCAACGCAATAGGTGCATGGGAAACATTCAGGTTTTTGGATCTTCGAAGACCTGCAAATGTGGCACTTCAGGCGGCTAATGGACAGTATGTCTGCTCTGAAAGCGGCGGTGGGGGTGCAGTAGTAGCCAACCGCAATGCCATTGCTGCTTGGGAGACATTCAAACTCATCGATAGGGGAAATGGAAAAGTCGCACTCCGTGCCGCCAATGGCCAGTACGTTTGTGCCGAAGGTGGAGGTGGAGATGGAGTTGTGGCTAACCGCAACGACATTGGCGTATGGGAGACATTTAGGGATATATATAGGGGAGACGGAAATCTTGCCCTCCAGGCTTCCAATGGTCAGTATGTCTGCGCCGAAGGCGGCGGTGGAGATGGAATGGTAGCAAATCGCAACGCAATAGGTGCATGGGAAACATTTAAGCTAATCGCTCTGTGAACCACCGCGTCCGGAAGGGCGCGGTTTCCGCGTCATCGCCAAAGCCTGCATCATTGTATGTGATGTAGCGGTTCGGGTTCTATGGGCACAACGGGCTTTTCCATCCCTGTGATTAGCACGTTTCTGGATGCATCATGGTCTAATATCATTATTAATTTTATTAACTTATGGCATCAAGCAAAAGTATAAATATATGTCATTATTTAGTTTATTTTAAGGATGTGATGAAAATCATGAAGGAAAAACATGATATCTTATCGTTAGTCCTGATCATTCTATGGCTAACTATTGGTACTGCTATTTCAGAAAATTTTGATATACGGTCGGGAGAATCACCTTCTCCGCTCAATGTGAGCTTGAACTTGTCCAAAGCTCCTTTGAGCAATGAATCCATTATTGTGACCTGCAAAATTATCAGCAATGTGGATGCAAAAAACGTAACCGCAAACATTATTCTTCCGCCGGATGCACTATTGGCTGGCGGGAATTTATCCTGGAAGGGTGAATTGAATGCAAATAGACCGGCAATATTCAATGCATCCATCCGATTTGCAGGTGCGGGGGCGTTCTTGTTGGAAGCTGTTGTCTGGAAAATCTTAGATCCTGAAAAGGAGGCCTATTGGGAGAGCAAGGATGTCATATACGTCACCATAAGAGAACCACAAGAAATCTCTTCGAAATATAACGAAGCTCCTCTCAAAGAGACTGAGGTGGTTAAGCGTCTAGAATGGAGAGGTCCTGTAAGTCCGGGTAATTACAGTGATTATATAATGTCTGAGAATTTTCGTACTGGCCTGAAAGCGGCACCAATTGTACCGATCCAGGCGACACCCTATCCAAGTGTCCGTGCACCTCCACGATTCATAATCCTCACCAGAACACAATCACTGGCTAGCTCATTGACTCCTGAAATTGCTCGCTATATCGAGGACGCAAAGAGTCAGGGATATAATGCTGAATCCTGGTTCTATTCAGATGGCCTGAATCCGTCCCCTTCAGATGTAAGATCGTGGTTAAGCAGCCAGATGCCGATAGCAGGAGCACTTCTCATAGGTGACATACCGACTGCATGGTTTGAGCAAGATGGAGAGGAATGGCCCATAGACCTATATTATATGGATCTGGATGGAACGTGGTCTGATGCGAATTCAAATGAAATATTTGATAGCCATTCTGGTGATAAGGCACCAGAGATCTTCGTGGCAAGATTAAAGGCAGATAATCTTGATTTAGACGGATCAACCGAAGTAAATCTGCTGCGCAACTACTTCAATAAAGATCATAAATACAGGCAGGGATTGCTGAGTCAAACCAAACGCGGGCTCATGTATATCGACGATGATTGGGTGGGTTCATCAACAGATTGGAATAGCGCCCTGGGCCTGGTATACGATACAACGACGCTCGTGAACGACAAGGCGACCACAAACCCGACGGATTATCAAAACAGATTGACCCAGTCTTATGATTGGGTGCAGATATGTTGCCACGGATGGTCCGGTGGACAGCAATTCAAGATTAATGATGCTTGGGATGGCTCCATGTATTCGTCAACCATTAAGACCCTCGACCCCATGGCTATCTTCTACAATCTGTTCATTTGCTCATCGTGCAGGTTCACAGATGCCGACTACTACGGAGGCTGGCATATCTTCACCAACACAAACGGCTTGGTTGTCGTAGGCTCAACAAAGTCCGGGAGCATGCTCTATTTTGATGATTTCTATAGACCGATTGCTCAAGGCGAGAATATTGGGACAGCATTTGCCAAGTGGTATACAGAAAAGGGCTTAACTGATATAAGCTGGTTCTATGGAATGTGTATTCTCGGGGATCCTTTATTGACTCCACTGAAATATGGCACTCCGATAAAAATCGCACTGCGTGCCGCCAATGGCCAGTATGTCTGCGCCGAGAATGGTGGTGGGTCTTATCTAGTAGCCAACCGAAACAGCGTAGGTGCCTGGGAAACTTTCCAGCGCATTGATCTCGGAAATGGAAAAGTGGCTTTGCGCGCCGCTAATGGCCAATATGTTTGTGCAGAGAATGGGGGCGGGACTTATCTGGTAGCCAATCGAAACGCCATAGGTGCCTGGGAAACATTCACATATATGGATTTGGGCAATAGCAAAATAGGCCTGAAAGCCAGCAATGGTCAAGTTGTATGTGCAGAGAATGGCGGCGGTGATGGTGTCTATGCAAACAGGCCTTGGGTAGGTGATTGGGAATCTTTTACACTTGAGTACCATTGAGCGTAAGGGGACGAGATGTTTAACTACCGAGTCCAGAAGGACTCGGCATCTCACCGCTACGGTATTCAGATCATCCTTGCAGTCCAGGCCGGTGTCTCTTTTCTATTGGATGAATGCCATATTCGGGAGCTATCTGGGCAAGGAGCTTGCCTGATCGAGTTTAGCCAGTTCGGTTATCTTGAAGTCTTGATCGTAATACCGTCTTTGCTTCTCGATTTTAAAAAGCCGAGTTATAGACTATGATATCAGAACAACCTATCACCAATACATACAAAAAATATAAATAGATTTACAGATTGAACCCTCTTATGAATCAAAGGTTTAAAATAAATGGTTTATTGATAGTAGTTGTGGGGCTGTTATCAATTTTTGCTTCAAGCATATGCGCATCGTCTCAGAGCATTGATTTTGTTGAATGCAAAGACCAAATCGCCGACGCGAAAGACGTGTACTCCAAAATATATGTGTTAGCGTCAAATCAAACCTGCAGTATTTTAGATATATATATATTTATAAGCTATGCAGAGAAAATGTGCGAGTTGATATGGTTGATTATGACATATTGACCTTGCCTAAATACGCTTATACAAATGAAATTGGAAAGCCACAATTGCCTGTAATAAGGGAATTATTGACAATCCCAGAAGGCTCATCCGTAAATGTAACGATTTTAGAATGCGATAATTCAACGTATAAGAATTTTAATATATATCCTGTCCAGCCACAAAAAACGGATGAGGCAAATGAGTCATCATTAAAAGAGTCAACATCATTCGTAATTGATAGAGAATTCTATAATCAAGACCGCTTCTATCCGGGCTATACTATAAAAGTAGGTACTCAAGGGATATGGCGAGACCTTGCTGTTGTGAATCTGGAATTTAATCCAATTTTGTTTAATCCTGCCACAGGTGAACTCAATGTCATTAGCCATATCAAGGTCGCTTTAAGGTATTCACAGAGCATAAACACGCAGATGAAACTCAATGAAAGTAAAAACGCAATCGATCCAGAATTTGATAAAATGTACAAGCAGTTGGTATTAAACTACAATTCTATTAAATCAGAGGAGCTGAATTCATATCTATCTTCAGAGACCAAATATAAAGCCAAGGACGATTCAATTCTGAATGAGGTCGGCGTCGATAACGAGATTGATGCGGATCCGGTAATCCTTTCAATAAGGCATGAGGGTCACAGCACTTTTAGCGCAACAAAGCCATTACTCGATTGGCATGCCAGCAATGGACAGCCCTATGTTTCCTGGTATTTTTATTCCAATGTCGAAGTCAATGACACAATGATCAAAGATCTTATTGCCGCTAGATACGCCGATTATCCTAGTCTCAAGTATGTAATTATTTGGGGTGATATTGACTTCATGCCCTGGCATCTTGCTAATAGTGCTGTGACCAGTGGTGATAAGATACCAGGGGATTATTGGTATGGCCTTCTTGCGGGAGACGACTTGTATCCGGAACTTGCAATCGGACGTATGTCAGTTGATGGAGATGCAGAGGTTCAAAATGTTGTTACAAAGACATTATCTTATCTAAACGCTCCTGAAGGATGGTGGTCTGATAACGTCCTACTGGTGGCTCATAAAGAAGGCGCACCATCTCAGTTTCAGGGAAACAAAGAGACAATTCGTTCAGCAACGTACAGCTATCCATTAATATATTCACATCTGTATGGTGCTTCTGCAGGGAGTGGTGGGGATTCTGCCACCAACGAAATGGTTAATCGTGCAATAAATAATCGCGTTGGTATAGTGAATTATAGGGGGCACGGTGGCGCCACTTGCTGGTGTTCTGCTTGGAATGCTGCAAATGAGGACTATACAACTGCAAATGCAGCATCTTTGTCAAATGTGATTACGCCCGTTCTCTTTGCAATCTGTTGTCAAACCGCAGAACTGGACAGCTCATCGCAGACATTGTCTGAAGCTTTTACAAAGCCGAGTTCAATTGGCGCTGTATGTTATTTTGGCGCCAGTCGGCCATCTTGGCGCGGTACAAATGATTTGATGGATCGATATATATTTGACGCCATCGGAAACCTGAATATTCGCGATACTGGCTTAATTACCGACAGTGCAAAATCGAGAGTCTTGACCATAGATAATAGTGCAGAGACTAAAGACAATATAAATATGTACCTATGGTTAGGCGATCCTGCTCTTCCAATTCGACACTACCCTGGCACAAAGATTGCGATTCAAGCTTCAAATGGCCAGTACGTTTGTGCTGAAGGCAGCGGTGGTGGTGCTGTTGTAGCCAATCGCAATTCAATAGGCAGCTGGGAGACGTTCACACTCATCAATAGGGGAAATGATAATATCGCCCTGCAGGCGGCGAATGGCCAGTACGTTTGTGCTGAAGGCAGCGGTGGTGGTGCTGTTGTAGCCAATCGCAATGCAATAGGCAGTTGGGAGACGTTTAAGCTCGTCGATAAAGGAAACGGATATTATGCGCTGAATGCGGCGAATGGCCAATATGTCTGTGCCGAAGGCAGCGGCGGCGGATCAGTCGTAGCCAATCGCAATGCAATAGGTAGCTGGGAGAAATTCAGGTTCCTGGATTTATCAAGGCCCGCAAAGGTAGCCCTGCAGGCGGCCAATGGTCAATATGTTTGTGCTGAAGGCAGCGGCGGCGGATCAGTCGTAGCTAATCGCAATGCTATTGGAGCCTGGGAGACGTTAAATCTCGTCAATAAAGGAAACGGCAATGTTGCGTTACAGGCGGCCAACGGTCAGTATGTCTGTGCCGAAGGCAGCGGTGGCGGATCAGTCGTAGCTAATCGCAATGCTATTGGAGCCTGGGAGACGTTTAGACTTATCTTTAGAGGGAACGGCAATGTTGCGTTACAGGCGGCCAACGGCCAGTATGTCTGTGCCGAAGGCAGCGGTGGCGGATCAGTCGTAGCTAATCGCAATGCTATTGGAGCCTGGGAGACGTTCAAGTTGATCCCTATTTAGGAGTAATGTAAAATGCAGCATTCAAGTAGGAACACGGCGATGGATTTAAAAAAGTATCATCCCCACATTCCTTTTTCAAGGGATGTAAGCCTAGCATATCGAACGCCATTTGCAGCTAGGATTATCTCCAATCGGGAATATATTAGGAATATCAAGGAGGAAGTATCTTGAAACATCGATTGCCCTTTACAATTGCATTGAGCCTGGTAGTGTTTGGCTTGACCGCTTTGGGATTAGGAGAGAATTCGGATCAATATGCGCAAAATCTTAAGGATGAAAATAGTATGGTGCGAGTGCAAGCTGCTATGGAGCTGGGCGAGCTTAATGATGCAGCGTATGTAGATCCTCTAGTCCTCGCTCTCAAGGATCTTAACAGCTCTGTTCGGTCAGAGTCGGCCAAAGCCCTTGGGTGGATCGGGGATGATCGTGCTACTGGTCCATTGATCGAGTCTCTGGATGATCCAAATTGGGAAGTTCGAAGTTCAGCGGCGTTAGCCCTTGGAGAGCTCAACGATTCTGAAGCTGTTGATCCACTGATGCAATCTCTGAGTGATGATAATAGCTCTGTCCGAGCTATGGCTGCTGGGGCGCTGGGGAAGATCGGGAGCGAAAGAGCAATCGATCCATTGATCCAGGCTCTAAAGGACGAAGATCCACGCGTCAGATATAAGGCGGCAGAAGCACTGGGAAATATCAAAGATAGCCGATCTGTAGATGCTCTCATACAGTCGCTGAAGGATGACGATAACAGCGTGAGGTATTGGGCGATAGTGGCTCTTGGGAAGATCAATGATGTACGGTCAGTCGATCCATTGATCGAGGTTTCTAAGGGGGACGAAGATCGCTATATTCGAGACACTGCATTAAATGTACTAAAAGAGCGAGGATGGGGTCCAGGAGCGTCATAGAATTCCGTCGACCTGCTACATTGGAGTGTAGAGTACAACCTATAAACCACTCCGATATTTATAAATTTTAAATTTAATAGGTAATTTATTTTTAATTCGATGCCACGTAAGACGAGGGAAAGTTACATGAAGTGAAAAACATTTGGATACTCAGTTAAGATCTCTGAAGTGATCTGATGAAAACATCGCTCGTAGTTCCCGCTTACAATGAAGAGAAAGGCCTGCCCCTGGTGGTGCAGGAATACCTGGATGTGGTGGACCAGATAATCGTAGTGGACGACGGTTCAAGCGATGGCACCTTCCAGGCAGCGAAGGCGATGGCTGGTGGGAAGACAAAGCTCTTCCGTCATGATAGAAACGCAGGAAAGGTAGCAGCCCTGAGAACCGGAGTCAAGCATGCCAGTGGAGATATCATCATATTCACAGACGCAGATAATACCTACCCTGCCAGGTATGTTCCTGATCTGGTAAGGGAGATTGAAAATGGAGCAGACCTGGTGCTGGGAGCAAGGCTACAGAGTCGGGACAATATTCCTGCCTTCAACCGGATCGGCAACAACATCTTTTCTTTTCTTGCCACATATGTAAGCTGCATGAGGATCAAGGACAGCCAGACCGGCATGCGGGCATTTCGCCGGCAGATATTCGATACTCTGGATGTTAAGGCCAAGGGCCTGGAGTTTGAGACCAAGATGACAGTCCGCGCAGGGAAGCTGGGCTACAAGATTGTTGAGATACCTATCGAATACAGGGAGAGGGTGGGAGAGTCCAAGCTCAATCCGATTAAGGATGGCGCGAGGATGTTGACTGCTCTATTCTCTGTAGCCTACACGGAAACGTCACTGCTTTCCAAGATGATACTCCTGCCGTCGCTGATTTTTATTTTTATTGGCATGATTGCGGGATTCATATCGATTTATGAGAAGGTGAAGTATGGTGTGATTTCGCATGAATTTTATCCCATATTTACAGCATTTCTCATCCTGGTGGGCGTGCAGTTGATATCTCTTGGCTTGATGGTGGATTACCTGACCAAGAAGCTGGATAGGATCGAGGAGCGTCTAGTTAAATTAAAGGCTCTCTAATAGGCTGTCCTGAGCTAAATGTATTGAAGTATTGATTCTATTGGATCAATGGTGCTAAACGAGGGGCTTAATAACTGAATTCGCAAAAATGGGTTTGACGATATGAGTAAATATCCAAATATATCCAGAAATCTATCGTCTGTAAGGGATTTTATAATTTTACACCGCAACGAGAAGTTTAATATCGTATTGATTTTATTTATTATTTATGGAATTTTTTGTAAATTATTGATTGCATTAAATTTTTCCCTAAATAGCGATGATGTAGATGCAGGAATGGTTAGTCGCGATATTTGGGTGCATAAAAATTATTTATTAAATTCTTATTATTTTCCATCAAATGATCCTTTTTGGTTTTCAGATATATTACCATTTCATTTGATTCCGCAGATAATTTCGGACTTTAGTCCAACCTGTATTAGAGTTGTGTCTTATATAATATATATATTAATAATATGTATTTTTGCATTATACATCTATAAGATTTCTGGAAGCAAGACATCTCCATTAATTTTCTCTGCTATTATTGCAAATCTTAGTCCCGAATCGGCTCGCTTCTATTTGGTACCAACATGCCATAACGCAACGCTGTTTTTTGTTGGCTTATTTCTCTTTCTCTTATTGAATAATTCTTTTAAATTGGATACGAAACATTTATTTTATATATTATTAATAAATCTAATCGTATTCTCTGACGCGATCTTTCTCGCATGGTTCTTCATACCGTTCGTGTTTCATTATGTATTTATCTATAAATATAAATTTATTCAATCATGGATGTTTATGGTAACATTGGTTTTAACTACATTATTTACATATATTTATGAAAGGTATTTCATGACAAGTTTCATAACCAGTGTTGTACATGCCCGAGATCTAGAATCCGTATTGCATTTAAGTCTGCCATTGTATGTGAACGGATTAGCAACCTTATTATTTGGAAAAGCTTACGAAGTTAGGCCATTTAATGTTCTATATTTATTGTTTTTGATTATGTTAATTTATTATACAATCTATAATGGAATTAGGAAGTATAATGATATGCTTGTATATTTAACCGTTTCATTTTTGGTCATTTTTGTAGGATATGTCTTCACAGATCTTTCAGTCGATTTTTTAACTACACGTTTCTTGATGTTTTCTGCAATTTCAATATATTTGATTGGCTCATTAATGTATCGTAAAGGCAATACTATTTATATAGCATTAATTTTTTTTATATTATTCATGGGTGCTATATCAAACTATATGTTTATTAGTAATCTAGACTATCAACCCAATATAGGTGAATTGGATTTAATTGGATTTTTGAATGATAATAATTTAAAATATGGATATGCGGATTATTGGGATTCAAATATTATAACTTATTTTTCCAAGGAGGACATTATTGTGTTGCCGGTCACTATAAATCATCATTTACTAATGCCTGTTAGGTGGCTCTCATGCGGAAAATGGTTCACCGATCGGACCACTCAGAACTCCACTGAATCTTATTTTATCTTATTAAAAAGCAATGTAACTCTAACGAAAGAGGGTCTCAATAGCTTTGCTGAAAATAGTCAACTCGAGAAGATTCTACAATTTGGGGACTATTCAATTTATGTCTTTAACGGTCTTGCGCCGTTGACAAGCTCAATCGACTCAATTACCTTCCAAACCAATGACGGGCAATATTTATTTGTCGATTATCAACGTGGTGGTGAAGTTTTTGCGAGCCACAAGAAAATAGGTATTTTGGCCGCCTTTAATCTCGTAGAAATGGGTAATAATAGTGTTGCTCTTCAGGCTCATAATGGTCAATATGTTTGTGCAGAAAATAGTAGTGTGCGAGAACTAGTAGCAAATCGTAATATTATTGATACATGGGAAACGTTTCAACTTGAAGATCTTGGAGATAATCGTTTCGCTCTTCGTGCTTGGAGTGGTCGATATGTTTCTGTAGAAGATGATGGTGCGGTGGTCGCAAATAGCACTTTGATAGGTTTAGACGAAGCCTTTGTCCTAACGCATTTGCAGGAATAATATTTTTTTTGCCTCTTCTCTACTGTTAGGTTCCATGAGTCTCTTGATAAAAAGTGGTATCTTCAGACGCATGATCGCATTCTGGGCCAGATTGCCGGAAGCCTGCAATTTAGGAATGTTCTTTCTTGAATCCCACATTCCGCACTTTGGAGTTTAGGATTTAGTATCTTTGTAGCTATCGATTTGGTTAATTAAATCAATATATTTTAATTAAATAAATTTTCTTGCCGAATCATTTTGTATTATGTTGATTTGAGTCGACTCTCTCTAGGGAGATGAGAAGACGAAAGGTCCTCTCAATCAGAGTGATATCGCGAACGAAAAAATTAATAACATAAATAAATAGTATAAATTATATTTATAATTGAAGAATCGTAGGCTGGAACAGTACTCAGTTTAGGAAGTTAAAGTGCGGAATGTGGGTTTGAAGATTTGAAAGCCAAAGGACTTGACGGCGTCAAATTTGTGATATCTGATGGTCACAAAGGGATTCAGGCTGCGGTCGAAAAGGTATTCGTTGGTGCATCTTTGCTAATGTACAATGTCCATTTTATCCTGACCTACCCATTTTTTAGACACACATATGAAGGGCATCCAGGATTTGGCGCTGTTTCTTAGTTATCTCGGTCGTGATTCTTTCTCCATCCGGCAAGACCAGGCAGCTGGAATCACAGACCATGTATGGACTCTTTCGGAGTTGATCAATTTCAGAGTATAATGAATGAATACTTAATAATTCTAGGACACTAAGAAACATTCAGGATCCTATACAGCTAAACATATACCAAAGACTTTATACCTTCCGTGTAGAAAGACAACTTTCCATAGTCATCAGGTAAGGAAGTGAGGCATATCTGAATTCACATTTGGTATTGAATCAGTTGATAGGGAATTGTTGAAATGAAAAACGACAACATGGGACATATGATGAGATGACAATGAATGCCAATCGAATGCGTTCAACTTCGCTCGTACCGTCATGCGATCCGCGATGTTTAGATAAAAACTCAAAATTATGGTAGATTATTTATGAATACGATTTTGATAATTATTATAGGCATCGTATTTGCAGCTATCGGCCAAGTTTACTGGAAGCTGGGGATGAATCAGTCAGGGTCTATGGTTGCCTTGAATTTTGAATATGTAAGGGCCGTGCTGCTGAATCCCTATGTGTTGATGGGTTTCGTAATGTATGGACTGAGCACTATTTTCTGGCTGATTGCATTATCCAAGAAAGATCTCAGCTTTGTGTATCCTTTTATATCCTTAACATACATACTAGTGCTAGTGCTATCTAGTCTGGTATTAAAGGAATGCATAGGATTGAATAAGATTGTTGGAACGTTGGCGATAATTTTTGGTCTGATTATAATATCTAGGGCTTAAAAGGAGGCATTCTTACGGGGAAATCTCTTTCAAAATTAATTAAAAATTTAAACAAGTTCGTACGGAAGCATGATGTATTGTGTCTATTTTTTTTAATAAATTCAATTTATAATATAAATTTCAGATTAATAGGATCTGGTGACACTATACCTGCCTCGATATTACCATTTGTTATACTCGAAAATAATAATTTATATCTTGATGGTTTTTATGAGTATTTCGTAAATGAGAATTACGTAATCTATTTTTTAACACTAGCAAAAAGCCATTATCTATCTGCTTATCCCATTGTGACTCCTGTTTTGATTACACCATTATATGTAATTCCATATTTGTTATTAAAATTAAATCATATCCCTCTGGATTTATCAAATCCCGTTTTCAACATAATTGTCTCCATAATGGAAAAATTTGCTGCATCTTTTGTAACAGCTACCGCAGGAATTTTTGTATATTTATCTTTGAAGGAGCTGATTCAAAGAAGAATCGCACTGATCGGTGCTATCGTTTTTGCATTTGCAACCGATACATGGACTATTAGTAGTCAAGGACTCTGGCAACATGGGTTAGTTGAGCTCCTGTTGTCTATGTCAATTTATATAATTGTTGTCGAGGAGAAAACTAGGTCGTATAAACATATTATGATTTTAGGAATTCTGTCTGGTTTATTTGTATTTAATCGGCCTGCAGATATTATTCTGCTGACACCAATATTATATTATGTTCTAAACTTGAGAGATCGGAGTATTGCCTATTATCTCGGATCGATGGTTCTATCCGGCGGACTATTTTTGTTTTATAATGTTCATTATTTCGGCAATATATTTGGTGGGTATACCATTCTAATGCAGGGTTTTCGCATAGATCCTAAAAATCTCATCTCATTTGCGGGACTGCTAATAAGCCCTAGTAGGGGTATATTTATTTACTCGCCTGTATTAATATTTTCGATTTTAGGTTATATGAAATCACAGAAAATTAAAAATAATAATCTTAAAAAATTTTTTTTATTTTTTGGCATTGCTATATTGCCACAGACATTAATATATAGCTGCTTTAATGTTTGGTGGGCCGGGTGGTCGTATGGCCCCAGATTCTTGACAGGTATACTGCCTGCTCTAATTATATTTTTAGGATTATATATGAATGACGTTCATATCAATATTAGACGAAGAAGGCGAAGAAGGAATATGTTTATTATCACCATTTTCTCTATTTTGCTGATCTGGTCGATATTCGCGCAGATTGTCGGAGCCTTTTATTATCCCAATGGCAATTGGGATGGAAATCCAAATGTTGATCAAAATCCAGAAAAATTATGGGATTTGAATGACACTCAGATTAAAAGGAGCTTTGACGCAGGGATAATATTGCCACATAATCTTTTGGACCGACTTCCCTTTATAATGCCATTGATTGGCTCAAAAGAGTCAGTCGCTCTTTGCACTCACGACGGGCAGTATCTCTTTGTCGATTATCAACGTGGTAGTGAAGTTTTTGCTAACCGCAAGATAAATGATATTAAAGACGCTTTTTATCTCATAGACCTGGGCGATAATAATATTGCTCTTCAAGCTCATAATGGCCATTATATTTGTGCTGAATATGGTGGCGGGCGAGAATTAGTAGCAAATCGCAATAATATAGGTTTATGGGAAACGTTTCGCATCGAGTACCTTGGAAACAATAGTATCGCTCTCCGCGCCTACAATGGCCGATATGTTTCTGCAGAACGTGAAGGCACTGTAGTCTCAAATAGCACTTCGATAGGTTTAAGAGAAACCTTTACCCTAACGCGCGTTTGCAAAAATTTTGTATGTGTTTAGGGTTTGACGCAAAATAAAAATCAAATTGCGCGCGGCCACCCCACCCTAAAGGATGGGGAATTCGTGACCCTCCGCACTCCCATTGTATTAACAACTATATATTGTAGAACGTCCACTGTTATTGAGTACCGCACGCATAAAACCTAAACTCCGCCTCTTGCAGTAACCATTTTTAAGAGCAGCCTTCTCGCGTCCAGCTTTAACCAAAGGGTTTATATACTATTATGGTTATTACTCTTAGCTATGTCTTACATTGTCAAACAGAAAATCCGGGGTCGAACCTACGCTTATGAGGCTGAAAATTATTGGGACCCTGAAAAGAAACA
>JAQVZT010000223.1 GCA_028708055.1 Methanothrix sp. | reverse complement strand
CTGGGTGACACGAGGGCCGGATCTTCCGAAGGGCCTGGTGGTAATAGCCACTGAAATTCTCTCCTGTGGGATATATGCGCGTCGAAGTTATAAAAAGAGGAGGCTTGGCGGTACAAGGGGATCTATATGAACTGGAGCGTCAAGGGTATTGCATTCTAACAATAGTACGCGGGACCTGCAAGGACGAAAGCACATTAAAAAATTATGCTGGCATTCTATAGATTCCGAGAAGCTGCATAAAAAATGGTTAGACCAACACACCAAGAAAAAAGTGAAAAGAAATGCGGACCTTAGATGAGGTTATTTAAGGTCCATTTTAATGAGGACTGCTCATTTTTAAATACTCGCTCGCGTAGTAGTTTTTAGTATCTAAGGAAAGCGCTTTATTAAATTCCTGGGCGGCGTTTGAATATTGTTGCTTCCAGTAGTAATCAAGGCCCTTTTCGATAAACTCAGAAGCTTTGCTGCGGCTGGTGTTTATATTCAATTGATTGATGAAACTTTTTGCCACGTTAATCGGTATCAAAAAATTATATCCTTGTACCAATATTGCTGCATCAGGAACAGACGATCCCCATGTGGCAATTCCAATTACCTCTCCATCTTTATTAAAAGCAGGTCCTCCACTATTGCCATGCTGTATCGCGGCATCAGTCTGGAATACATCTGTGTGATCTGGATGCTTCCTCTGAGCACTTATTATTCCAGAGGTCACAGTTGGTATCAGGTCAGTTTCTGCAGAAAGCATCTGATGAGTGTAAGACTCTACTAAGCCCGGGTAACCAATAATTATCACTTTATCCCCAACTTCCATCTTGCCTGAATCCCCCAAAATGACTGTTGGCAGATTACTGAAGCCTTCAATCTTCAATATGGCTAGATCTTTTCCAGACCTGTACTTATTATTTCCTTCACCCACCCAGAGTTCGTCTGGACTTTCTGTTCTTACCTCAGCAGGGACTCCATTTTGCTCAGTTATTGATCCCATGCCCCCAAAATAGACGCTGATTTCTTTTTCAGGAGTTCTCTTTTTAAGGGTATACTCTTTTCTCAATACATCATATATTTCCTCAGAGTACTGACCATTTTCTCCAGCAATCTGCGGGTAGTTATTTAATATGCTGTCTCCTATCGACTTAACAAGACCTTCCTTTATCTCATAGTCAGACATATAGATGACATGGGCATTTGTCATGATGTATCCGTCCTGGCTTATAATAAATCCCGAGCCTGTTCCGCCTTGACCCCATTCCTGAAAATCCACTTCAGTCTTTTGATCTCCATCTCCAATATTCAGGTATATTTTTGGTTCACCGTCTTTGTTGACTAGAGTTGCCCAATGAAGACAGTTAATCATCACCACAGCAGGCCTACACATGTACGCTACTTTCTTCTCTGGAGATATATCGCTGCATGAGCACGTATTATTAATGGCACTGCAATTCGCGGTCGCGATCATCATCAACGCTATCAATAAGGATGCACAGATGAATCTCATCGCTTTGGCGCGCATATCAGATCTCATTACAATTTCTCCGGTAATTTAGTGGACTATTGATTCCTCCTCAAGAGATATATAATGTGTAGTGCTAAACTCTCTCGCACCGGCTGTGATCACAAAAAGATTATATTCAATTATTGTGGTTTTAGTATTATGAATAACCGAACGGTAAATAAGTTGATTTCTGTAGTTTCTTTAATAATATTAATATACATAATATCTGTGTCTGCAGAGGAGTCATCATCTCAATGGATAGAAAAGGGCAGGGATTTTCATAATGCCTCTCAGTATGATGATGCGATTGATTGTTATGAAGAAGCCATAGCATTGGAGCCAGAGAATGAAGCGGCATGGTTTGACAAAGGCTTGGCTCTTAAAAAAGAGGGCAAATACGATGAGGCTATCAATGCGTTCAACAAAGCCATAGAGATCGATCCTCAAGACGCTGATTCATGGGCTACCAAAGGCTCGGTTCTCAATGACCAGGGCAAATACGATGAGGCAATCCAAGATTGCGACAAAGCCATAGAGCTCGATTCGCAAAATAATTATGCTTGGATCCACAAGGGATTTGCATTCTACAGACAGGGCAAGTACGATGAGGCAATCCGATCTTACGACAAAGCCATCGAGATTGATCCACAATATGCAGAAGCCTGGAGATACAAAGGATTTGTTCTCGATGATCAGGGCAAATACGATGAGGCAATCCGATCTTACGACAAAGCCATCGAGCTCGATCCACAAGATATAGATTCCTGGAATGGAGAACTGAACATAATAGCAGGAAGGAAGGGCAAAATTGGTGATGCCTTAACTTTGTGTAATAGGGCATTGGAAATGAATCCAGAGTCTTCAACGCTATTGTATTATAAGGGAGAGATTTTATATTGTTTGGGAGACTACGAAGAGGCCCTCACATATTATAATAAAGCTCTCGAAATTGAACTGGATCCAACTGCATATTATGATAAGGGCTTGGTATTACAAAAGCTTAAGCGTAATGAAGAGGCTGCTATCGCTCTATCAAAAGCTAACGAACTTGGTTTTGAGCCAGGAAATTATTTAAATATTTGCCCGTGCGGAGAACGCATATCCTCAACCAATTGCGATTCAAGCGCAGCCTCCAGCGGATTAATCTCATCAACTCTTGAAGAGAACGAAACGCGCAAATCCATGATTTCAAGTACATCATGAAAACAATTCCCGGTTGGTCTTTACGCTGTTTGCTCCTGGGCTATTGTCCGGGCATGGTCAAGCGAAGACCTGTGGAGAGCACTCTCTCTCCTTAATGGCTATGAAATGGAATACTTTGAATGCTTGTCGGAAAGATAGAGAGATGGAGTTGAGCTGATTAAGCAATAAGTTCCCATTCGGAGTGATCTTGCCACCTCAATTCGGCGGTGCTTTAATGGATGATTTTTGCGTCGGTGCCATTTCCCTGGCGGAAAAAGCGGATGCTCTATACCAGGACGGCAAATTTGATGAAGCCCTCTCATTTTATGATAAGGCCATAGAGAAAAATGCCGGGGACGCAAAGCTCTGGAACCGCAGAGGACTATCCCTTTGCCGTCTGGGCCGGCATGAAGAAGCCATCGTTTCGTTTGATACAGCCCTCAGATTAGAACCGCATTACACCGATGCTCTGAACAACAAAGGCGTCGTTTTCTACAAACAGAAGAGATATGCCGATGCTATTGCATTTTTTAACGGCATCATAGAGTCGGATCCCGGTTACGTGAGGGCCTGGTACAACAAAGGGGTGATCTTCGAGCGGCTGGGAAGGTATCAGGAGGCTATCGATTATTATGATAGGGCCCTGGAGCTGAATCCCAATGGCGCCAGGATCTGGAGCAACCGGGGCGCAGCTTTTGGGAATTTGGGAGACTATGAAGCCGCTCTGGATTGCTTTGACCGTTCCATCGCCCTGCAACCGGAGAGAAGCGAGTTCTGGAACAACAAAGGTGCAGCTCTTGCCAGGCTGCACCGATTCCATGAGGCGGTGGAGCATTTTGGCCGGGCGATCGATATCGATCCACTCAATGCCGATGCCTGGTACAGCCGGGGAGAGGCCAGACGGCGCCTGAACTGTTATACAGAAGCAATCGAGGATCTTGACAGGGCGATAGAGATCGATTACCGGAACGCCCGAGCCTGGAACAGCCGGGGCCTTATTCTTCTGGCTTTGGGAAAAGATGCTGAAGCGGAGCGGGCCTTTGCCAGGGCAGAGGAGATCATGCAAAGTGAGAATAGCAAATGAGGACATCGGAAGGGAAAGGCAATCGGTCTGGTGCACAGGTCCGATGCCCGATTGAGTAGGAGGAAGGCAAAAGTCTTGTGTAGGAGGGATAAAATGATGGTCTTCGACTCTTGCCGAATAGACTCTAAGCGTTCGCCGATATTTAAGGATTTTGCTCAGCCGGATTTTTTCATCGAGAGCGATATTCTCCTCCGCTCTAAATCCACATCCAGCACCGTAACCATGACCTTCTGCCTGGCCTTCACTACGTCAGTAGGATTCTTCACATAGCCGTCCCGAAGCTGGCTCTTGTGCACCAGTCCGTCCTGATGCACGCCGATATCCACAAAGGCCCCAAAGGCAGTGACATTGGTCACAATGCCAGGCAGCTTCATGCCCACCTTGAGGTCCCCAATCTTCTCAACTCCCGGAGCAAAGCTGAATGCCTCGAACGGTGCTCTGGGATCCCGGCCCGGCCTGGATAGCTCCTCAATGATGTCCTGAAGCGTGGCAGCGCCCGCCTTCTCGCTGATGTACTTCTTTGGGTCCAGCTTCTTGAGGAGAGCCTCGTTTTGCATCAGCTCTTTCACAGTGACGCCCAAATCCCCGGCCATCCTTTCCACAAGCGGATAGCTCTCCGGGTGAACCGCCGTGCTGTCCAGAGGATTGCTGCCGTCACGAATGCGCAGGAATCCTGCCGACTGCTCGAAGGCCTTTGGCCCCAGGCGGGACACATTGCGCAAATCCTGGCGGGATTTGAAGAGGCCGTGCTCATTTCTATACCTTACCACTGCCTCGGCGAGCTTCGGCCCCAGTCCCGATACATAGGCGAGAAGCTGCTGGCTGGCGGCATTGACATCCACTCCCACCAGATTAACGCAGGACGAGACGACATCGTCCAGTGCGCCCCGCAAGGCGGTCTGGTCCACATCATGCTGGTACTGGCCCACGCCGATGGCTTTGGGCTCGACCTTGACCAGCTCTGCCAGCGGATCCATGAGCCTGCGTCCGATGGAAACCGTGCCCCTCACGGTGGCATCC
>JAQVZT010000222.1 GCA_028708055.1 Methanothrix sp. | reverse complement strand
CGTAGTCGATTCCATAGCTTCCGGCGAGAACGAACTGCCCGGCATATCCGCCCAGAATTGTGCTCCCGATCCAGGTGAAATTGGTGATCTGGTTGACTGCCAGAGCTTGATAGCGATGCCAACCGCCCTCTCGATACCGGGCCAGATTGATGGCAAAGCTCTCGTCAGTCACTCCATAGGCAAAGAGTGAGAGGAATCCTCTGCTCTCACCATGCAGATAGACTGCCAGAGATGAGCTCATCAGGAAGTGCCTCAAATTGACAATGAATGTGGTGAGAATGATGGATAAAGGCGCAGCAGCACAGCTCAGCATGGCCACGGCGATGAACTGGGAGGACCCGGCATAGACCAGAATCGACATGAGTGCAATATCCAGCAGATCCAATCCCGCCTTCTGGGCGAGGACACCAAAGGCAAAGCCCAGGGGAAGATAGCCTACGCATATCGGCCAGGCCGCTTTGATGCCCTGCAGAAGAATATCGCTCTTCTGCTCTCCTTCTTCTCCGCTGGATTGAGAACTCATAGTGAGCGTCATTTCTTTCTTATGATATCTCTTTCGTCCTCTATTGCTCAGGGCTTTATAGAGCCACAGGTATAGAGTCATTATATGGCCAAGGAGTTTAGAAGCCTCATCTCGCTTGAAGAAGCCCTATCGAT
Organism: Methanothrix sp.; assembly: GCA_028708055.1. Taxonomy (GTDB): domain Archaea; phylum Halobacteriota; class Methanosarcinia; order Methanotrichales; family Methanotrichaceae; genus Methanothrix. The sequence goes on along the minus strand of JAQVZT010000222.1, from coordinate 4,132 downwards.
AGTTCAAAGCCACCTTCCCTGCACAGCAGTCGAGTCTGTGCCTCTGCCTCTCGCAGCCGGCCGCATCCTGGCCGAGAAGATCGTCTCAACACTTGATGTCCCGGGATTTTCCCGCGCCTCTAAGGACGGCTTTGCAGTGCAGTCCAGAGATACCCTGCAAGCAAGGGAGGACCGCCCCATCAGTTTGCGTTTGGCTGGCACTGTGCCCATGGGCGTGCTCCCCCGCGTGCGCGTAGCCCAGGGCGAGGCGGCTGAGGTCTCCACCGGCGCCATGATGCCGCCAGGCGCAGACGCAGTGGTCATGATCGAATACAGTCAGGCGGAGGGCGATCGCGTCCTGATCAGACGGCCTGTTTTCAGCACCGAGAACGTTCAGGCGGCGGGAAGCGATATCTCCTTTGGCGAAGCGGTTCTCTTTCCGGGCACAAAGCTCGCCGCGCGGGATATCGGGGTTCTCGCAGCTGTAGGCCGGACAGAGGTGAAGGTGAAGAGCCTAAGGGTGGCGGTGGCCTCAACCGGAAATGAGCTGGTGGCCCCGGGCGGGTCTCTGGCCGCCGGCCAGATTTACGACATAAATACCTACACCATCGCTGCGGCGGTTGCCGATTGTGGCGCTCAGGTTATTTCCTGCGGCATCCTGCCTGATAAGAAGGAATCAATGGCGACGATGATGCAAAAGATGGCTGACGAGTGCAGCATGGTTTTGGTGAGCGGCAGCACATCAGCAGGCGTCGGGGATATGATATTCACGGTATTTGAGGAGGTTGGCCAGCTGATATTTCACGGTATGAACTTCAAGCCCGGCAAGCCCGCCCTTTTCGGCCTGATCAATGGCAAGCCTTGCTTTGGCCTGCCCGGCTATCCCACCAGTGCGCTTGCCGTTTTCTCCAATCTGGCAGCTCCAGCCATCCGCGCCGCTCTGGGCCAGGGGCATACAAAAAAGAGGGCAGCCGGCATACTCTCCGGGCCCCTGCGATTCGATGGACGCCGCCAGATGTTTGCCGTGGGCCTATCAAATGGGCTGGTCTATCCGGTGGATAAGGGAAGCGGCTCCATCACCACTCTGGCCGGTGCGGATGGCATTATCGATGTCCCGTTGGGAGTCGAATATCTGGAGAAGGGCAGGAGAGTAGAGGTGGAGCTGTTTGGTGAGATGGAGCCTGCTGATCTTGTGGTGGCGGGCGAAAATTCCTGGCTCCTGGAAAAGCTGGCCGAGAGCATGCCATTGCGCATTCAGCTTCTGAATATCGGCTCGGTGCGAGCCAGGCTCTTTTTGGAGGACGGGGTGGCTGACCTGGCAGCCGTCTGCGGGCCGGAAGAGGGGGCAGAAGGGATGCAGTTGGTTGGAGCGCTGCCAAGGGAGCTGGGCTTGGTGTTCAAAGATCCCGCTGTCCTGTCAAGCCTTTCCGGCCAGCGTATCGTAGGCTGGAACCGTGACTCCGCTTTATATTCTGTATTTGAGCGTCACCTGCAATCTATGGGCCTCGTTCATCCTCGTTATGTGCGGACCGCCAGAACTCATTCCGCTGTGGCGGCGGCAGTTGCCTCCGGACGGGCGGACGTGGGATTTGCAGAAATCCGGGCAGCAGAGGACGCTGGCCTGGGCTTCAAGCTGCTGGAAAATGATGAGGTCCGCCTATTTGCCAGGCCGGAGAATGTCAACTATACTCCATTCAGGTCCTTTGTTCTGGCGGTCTCTCAGGCGGGAGTGGCTTGAATATCCTCATTCTTCTCTCGTAGTAGCTGAGAGGATGCCTTATCTTGCGGCAGAGTTCGTCTTCTCCCGGACAGTTGCCGTAGGTGGCCATGGTGGCGCAGGCAGGTGGCTTGTAGCTGGTGCCAGAGGCTCCGGCGATGTGCTCTACCTGGTAGCGCGTCCTCTCCTCATCAAAGTCCGGGCTGGTGCTGAAGAGAGTCATGACCTCTTCTGGTGTCATATTGATCTGCAGGAGAAAGCTGACCAGGGCAAATCGAGCGCTGTGGGCCAGGTTAGTGCCTTTGGCGACATCATTGAGCATCTTCTTGATGCAGGGTGGAAAGGCCCCTTCGTTGACTGCTCCCAGGTCGACTCTATCCCGCGCCCTGATGGCATCAAGCTGCTCTTTGAGCGGCAGCAGGTATTCCTGGAGGGCGGCGCAGGTCTTCCCGTCCACAGGAATGGGCAGGCCTTTAAGGATCTTCTCTCTGGCTGCTTCCTCCATAATCCGCATCAGCTCATCTCTGGTGACTGTGAGGTAGCCCTGTTGCAGGTCGCGGTTGGTCAGCTTCCATTTGGGGCTGTGCATGCGATGCGCCGCCCGGATGTACTCGGCAAAATGGATTTTGAATGGTCCCGGCCCCTGGGGGTGCAGCCCCAGGTCGTCGGCGATGGCAGTGAGATCCTCTCTCTCCTCCTGCATCCTCTTGTAGGCCAGCTTTGCCTCGGCCAGGGCGTAGCGGCGCACCAGTATGGAATCATCAAGGCATGAAACCAGGATCCTTGCCAGAGGGTATGAGAGAAGCTCCGTCAATTGCTCTGCCTGAGTGTTGGTCGCACTCTCTGAGATTGTGCCGCTCATGGCCTCAGAGACCCTCTGAGCGGCCCGGCTGCGCACGGCCTTAAATGAGGTCTTGTTTAGAAGGCTGTCCAGAGAATATCCGGCTGCCCGCACCTCTCCAGCAGCATCTTCGGCAAAAGGGTAATCGGAGGTCCTCATTCCTGTTCGATTCTGGGAGCCAGGAGGTAATTGATCTCCACATGCTGGCCGAGCTTGAGGTGGATGCGCAGCGGATAGTCAATTCCCATCTCCAGGGTCACCTCGCCGGCTTTGCTTATCGATTTGGACATATCCTCCAGATAGTCCAGAGAGAAAAGGCTTCTTGCCTCGCCTGGCTTCATTCCGAGCAGCTCGGTGCTGGGAATCTTGAGCTTGAGCGAGTCGATGTCTCCTTTAGCTTCCATGTAGAAGCCTTCATCCGAGACACCCAGTATCACATGATCGCTGACCTTTTCAGCAGCTTTCACCGCCCGGCGCAGTTCCACTCCCGGCAGAGTCACGTGAGCCGGCAGGTCCAGATCGGGTATGCGTGGCTCTTTTCGGATGGCAGTGGGGTCGATCAGGCTTAATGTATAGGAGAGTGACCCAACGGCTATCTTCAGCTTGTGGCTCTCCTCTTCCAGTTCCAGTTGGACGTTCTCGCCTTTATCCGCCATGCTCAGCACATCGCTGAGCCGGACCAGATCGATGCCGATTTCGCAGGGATCGGCTTTGAAGTACTCGAATGCCTGGCTGCCGATTCGCAGGGACACCATGGCGACGTTCGCCGGGTCCACTGCCTTCAGTTCCAGGCCGTTTTCCGATATGGAGAACTTGACCTCATCCACCAGAGAAGAGACTGAATCTATTGCATCGCGCAGAGCCTCTGCGTTGATTACTGCCTTGAACATTCCTGAAGCCTCATCCATCAGAACCGTTTTATATTTAATATAGTTGATGCCTAGTCGTATTCCCGCCAGGTTCTGTTGCATTTCGTGCAGCGGAAGAATCGAACCTCGCTCTCATCGGCAGAACGGAGCTGGCGAAGCCACCAGTATGCGATATTATGGCCGCATTCAGGACATTTGCAGTTCGTGGTGGGCAGGCCCGATGACTCCTGCTCCAGGACGGGAACGACGCGATCCAGTTGCTTAGTCTTGCTGAGCATGGAATCGCCCGCAGTTTTCGGCATCTTATGGCCGCACTTTCTGCAGACCATCATGCCGTCCTTGGGCATCATCATGCTCTTGCATTGGGGACAGAATTCCATTGGCTTGAGTAAGACCACTCGTCATATTAAAGTTTCCCGGCACGCTAGGGAAATTGAGGTACGAAATGAGCACAGCGATAAATGTGATCTGTCTGGACCGCCCGGGAATGCTGCGCGACATCGCCGGATCGGTCGCCAAGAGGGGCGGCAACATCGTTTACACTCAACAGTTTGTTGTAGAAAGGGGCATGAACCAGGGCAAGGCGTCGGTCTATATGGAGATCGACTGCCCGGCTGAAGATGTCTCCGGAATTGTGCAGGAGTTGAAGGCTTTCGATTCCATATTTGAGGTCTCTATTCACAAGCCTTTCGAGAAGATTTACGGTTCGAGGGTGATAATCATCGG
>JAQVZT010000221.1 GCA_028708055.1 Methanothrix sp. | reverse complement strand
GGTCTCGATAGTTCAGCTCACCCTTGAGCACATCGGCTATCCAGACTGTAGACTTTTCTGGCAAATTGGAGGCTTTTGCAACTGCCTCATAGAAATTAGCCAGCTTTATTTCAGAAGTAAGTGATTTAGCATGATCGTCCTTCATAAGGTACTGCATCACGAACCTCTCCCTCTTTGCGTCCGGCAGCTCAGGCAAGGTCGCCCGGATCTCCGGCACCCAGGAGGCAATGCGCAGGACCGCCAGATCCGCCTCAGGGAAGTAGCGGTAGTCGTGCGCTCCAACCTTGCTTCTGATGGAGACGGTGACATTTCTGATCTCGTCGAAGTGGCGTGTCTCCTGGACCACCTTGATGTTCCTTCTCTGCAGGTTCTTCTGCCTGGTGATCTCGTAGGAGAGGGCCTTTTCCACGCCCTTGAATCCGGAGATGTTCTTGACCTCGGTCCGGTCTCCGCCCTTCAGGGAGATGTTGGCATCAACGCGCATGGACCCTTCCAGAGATCCATCGAAGACATCCAGATACTCGAGGATGCTCTTGAGCTTGTCCAGGAACGCCCGCGCCTCCTTGGGCGACGTCAGGTCCGGCTCGGTCACTACTTCCAGCAATGGCATGCCGCAGCGGTTGTAGTCCACCATTGTGTACTTGGCCTTGTCAATGGTTCCGGCATGCACGAGGCGGCCCGGGTCCTCCTCCATGTGAGCCCGGTTGATGCGGATGCTCCGCTCGATGCCGTCGTCGCCTAAAATCCTGATGTGGCCGCCCGTGGCCAGGGGAAAATCGTACTGGCTGATCTGAAATCCCTTGGGCAGATCCGGATAGTAGTAGTTCTTCCGGTAGAAGAACGTCTCCTCCTCGATCTTGCAGTTCAGAGCCAGTCCCACCTTGATGCCGTACTCCACAGCCTTGCGGTTGATCACAGGCAGAGAGCCGGGCAGTCCCAGGCAGACCGGGCAGGTATGGCTGTTGGGTGGAGAGTCGTGGTAGGCGGTAGAGCAGCCGCAGAACATCTTGGATTGCAGGCGGTTGAGCTGCACATGTATTTCCAGGCCGATGATGACATCTTCCATCTAGATCACCTCCGGAACAGCCTCATGGAAGGGCGTCGCCGCCTCAAAGGCAGAGGCGGCGGAAAGCACCGTCGCCTCACCGAAGTGCGGCCCCATGAGCTGCAAGCCAATGGGCAGCCGTCCTGCGAAACCACAGGGGACGGATACTGCCGGGACTCCGGCCAGGTTGATGGGCACGGTGAAGACATCGGCCATGTAAAGCGAGAGCGGATCGTTGATGCGCTCGCCGATCCTGAAAGCTGGAATGGGCATGGTGGGACTGGCCAGAATATCGACCTCCTTGAAAGCGCGCAGGAAATCCTCCTTGATCAGAGTCCTCACCTGGAGTGCTTTGAGATAGTAGCGCCCATAATATCCGGCGGAGAGGGCATATGTTCCCAAGATTATGCGCCTCTTGACCTCCGGACCGAAGCCCTGGGCGCGAATGGCGGAGAAGGTGGTATGCCAGTCTTTGTCCTCGCCCTCCCGGAGGCCGTAGCGAAGCCCGTCAAACCTTGCCAGATTAGAGGAAGCCTCGCTCATGGCTATGACATAATATGCCGCCAGAGCATAGCGGGTGTGCGGCAGGCTTACCTCCTGCCAGCTTGCGCCCAGCGCCTCCAATTTGTGAATTGCCTGCCAGACCGCCTTTTCCACATCTCTATTCACGCCCTCACCGAAGTACTCCTTGGGAATGCCGATCTTCAGTCCGGCCACGCCGTTTTTCAGGCCGGACAGATAGCTGCAATTCTGTCCCCGGGCGGAGGTGGAATCCCGTTCGTCGTGCCCGGCTATGACCTCCATGAGAAGGGCGGTGTCTTCTACCGTATGGGTGAGCGGGCCGATCTGCTCCAGGGAGTTGGCATAGGCCACCAGGCCGTAGCGTGAGACCAGACCGTATGTGGGCTTCAGCCCCACAATGCCGCAGAAAGAAGCAGGACAGCGCACCGATCCGCCGGTATCAGAGCCCAAAGCGCAGGGGGCTTCGCCGCCCGCCACCACTGCCGCGCTGCCTCCGCTGGACCCGCCCGGAACACAGCTCCTGTCCCAGGGATTCTTGGTCGGGCCGAAGCAGCTTGTCTCGGTGGACGAGCCCATGGCAAACTCGTCCATGTTGGTCTTACCCATGATGATCGCCCCCTCAGCCTTGAGCCGTTCAATCACATGGGCATCATATGGCGGAATGTAGCCGCGCAGTATTTTAGAGCTGCAGTTGGTCTCAATTCCATTGGTTGAGATGCACTCTTTTATGGCGATGGGCACTCCCGCCAGAAGGCCCTTGCCGTGGTTTTTGTCAAACTCCTTTGCCTGCTCCAGAGCGCTCTCTTTTGCCAGAGTAGTGAACCCATTCAGCTGGCTCTTCTCGATCTTCTCATAAAGCCGGCTGAGATATTCCTCGCATGATTCGACCTGGAGCCGGGACTTTAATTCTAAGAGCATAATTACACAATCCTCGGGCTTCTGAAGTAGCCGTTTTCCTTGCGCGGCGCATTCTCAAGCGCCTGCTCCTGGGAGAGGGATTCATAGGCAGCATCCTCTCGAAAGATATTAGCCAGATCTACTACCCGGTAGGTGGGCTTTACCCCTTCTGTATCCACTTCGTCCAGCTGGTGGAAGTACTCCAGAATGGTATTGAAATTCGCCACCAATCCATCTTTCTCTTCATCCTCGATCTTGATGCTGGCGAGCCAGCTGATGTGTTCTACATCTTCCCTGGTGATCATGTCATCCCACGCATTTGTCTATCTGCATGCTCGTATCCTTTATTCAAATGTACAAGGCGCTAAGGATCACCTTATCAGATATAAAGGCTCTTTTCGTGATCTGGGCGATAGGGCCGAGCGCCGGGTTTTTTTAGCGGTTGGTCGTCATTTGTATCATGGTTTCCCCTGCGTGCCAGCCGATCAGCTGAATTGATATTCCTCTATGCAAAGCCAAAAGCCTTAATAATTCTCGCGAAAGAACACGCGAAAGGATTCGGGAAATGAGCTATGGGAATGGATGAAGGAAATGAGATCGCAGTATCACTAGAATTATGTCACTAGCGTTATTATTGTCTTGGTGTGGTGCTTTCTAGAAAATGGAGAAAGGACGGTTGATTCTTGGGTGCACGTGTTAGGGGAATCATGAAGAGAGACGTCATTGTGATTGGTTCCGGAATCAGCGGCCTATTGTCTGCTCTAGCGCTTTCTAGAGAGGGCAAAAAGGTAACGATTCTAGAGAAAGAGAGTTACATCGGCGGAGTTTGCCGCTCCTATGATGTCAAAGGCTACCGGGTGGATACCGGCCCGCACATCATAACCAGACTGGAAAACGGCCCTCTCAAGGAATTGATGGACAGGTATTTTAAAATAGTTCCACAATTTGTGCCATCTGGAAAATATTATGTAAGGATCGGCAGCGAAATAAAGCCGTTCCCATGGAGCATAAATTCCTGGCTGACCTTCGGATTGCTTCCCATGACAGACAGATTGCTCTTGATGAGGGCGCTGTTCAATATCATGTATCTGAAAAATGCCGGCAAGGATTTTTCTAATATCACACTATCCCAGATTCTTCCGAAGAAGGTCTCTCCGACTACGCGACGATTTTTGGATTGGCTCTGCTACTTCATGGTTGGAACATCCATAGAAAATGCGCCTATATCCCGATTCGTGGACAATAAGACCAATAATCCCAAATCAGTTCCATATATTGGAAAATTGTATGACCTGTTTGTAAAAGAGGGTGCGACGGACCAGGGATACCCAAAAGGCGGACTGCAATCCATTGTCAACTCCATTGTCGAGTCATTCCCCAAAGACCGTGTGGAAATCAGGACCAATGCAGCCGTGAAGAAGATTGATTGCGGCGAGAAGGTTGAGGGCGTGATAACCTCCGAAGACTGCTTTGAATGCGATTCTGTAGTCTATTCCGGGCTATCGTCGGACCTGCCATTCTTAATCGACGGCCTGCCTATTGAATACATCAAGAACATGGGGTCCATTAAGCGAGTCAATTCCCTCACCATATGGCTCGGTTTGACACGGAAATTCTTCAACAATTACGGCTCGGAGATGTGGGTCGACTCAGATCCATATGCCTGGGTTATCCCCACCTCAAACTACGACCCGACGCTGGCACCGAAAGGCAATCAACTGGTGGGTTTCGCATTTACCCTGCCTGACAAATATGATGCATCGACCATAAAGAAGAAGGCATTTCAGACGATAGTTGACAACGTGCCGGATATCGAAAAGCATATTGACATGATGCACCACCAGGAATTGATACCTGAAAAAGCATCATGGGGCATAAATTGCGGTTTTGGAGACATAAGAACTCCAATAACGAACTTATATTGTGTTGGGACAGATACTACGAAGAGAAGCGCCGGAGTCAATCGATCGGCTTATTCGGTTATGGAGTTTCTGAAGATCATCAAATCGGATGGAAACCTGTAATGAATTTGGACCGAAATGGTTTTGGCAATTCTCCAGGGGGAAATGCAAAAATGAGGCACGAATTTGACTTGAATCATATCTTGCATTGATTAAATGGGCCATTCCAGATGGAAAGATATGATTTTCGGGTTGTTTGGCCAAATTGCGAAAATGGGGCTAAGAATCGGAAATTGGAACTATCTATGATCTTTTCCATGAAAAATGAACGATCATCGAATAATTGCCTGCAAGGCATCCAGATGAAATAAGCAGTTCGTTCGGCTCAGATATTATATATCGTTCCATGCAGGAAAAAGCCTGCCATTACGGCAAAGGACCTGATAG
>JAQVZT010000007.1:2679-20061 GCA_028708055.1 Methanothrix sp. | reverse complement strand
CCAGACCGTCTTCGTTCAGGCCGCCATCAAGGCCGATCATACCCGGATAGGTCATGAATGCGTGTCCAAAACCGCGGTCCGGATCGGCCACGACCATCATGCGGCAATCCAGCTGTTCCGGCATATTAAAATTGTCCTCATTCTTGCCAAAGATTAGCCTGCCGTCGCCTCCTGCCCACTCATCCCAGGCACAGAAGCTGCTGCATCCTCCGGCGGGCGGCAGGTGCGCGCAATCGGCAGCGGAAGTAGATTTTGAAATGGCACTATCATCAGCATCCGGTTTGCCGTCGCACTGCCAGTAATGGGGATGGGCATAGATGCACCATTGATCATAATTGGTGTTCCAAAGCAGGATCTGCTCAAATGTCACATCCGTCCCGGCGTCTTTTGCTCCATCAGCGATTCCTCTCATCTCTTCTGCGAATTCTCCGGGAACATAAGGTTCCGCTTTTTTCTGGCCGGTCCACATCATCTCTTCAGATTTCTCAAGATCTGAGCCGGTCTGCTGGGCGATGTAAGCTATAGTTGCCGGAAGCGTTCGCTTTATCATCAGATCGATTTTATCGGCCAGGAGATAACCATGCTGATAGCCCATTTCATAGGGGCTGCCCTTCAGATGAAGTATTTTGATGCCTTTTTGCTCTTTGAAAGACGATTTATTCAGAAGATCGTTTCCTGCTCGACGGGTCATATTGCGGATATTGGCATCGTGGATATAAAACAATGGCGAATGATAAGGATGATAGATCAAGCATATGTTCTGGAATTGCGCCCATCATCTCCTTTGTTAATAGTCTCACCGTGTTTAAGCTGAAACCCTTTTTTGCAATATGTTCAAATTTGAGCTGAAATGGGCCGGATCTGCTGCTATATCAACTTGCCATATCAACTGCAAAGACAAACAATCAGCCTGATGGTCATGAGGCAGACGATTTCCTTTAGTTTGTGTTCCTCAATTGCCCTGTTTTCCTGAAGCGCCATATTTTCCTGAGGCGGCAGCATCTCTACCGGCCTTTCCCATTCGCCTCGCTTTCCATTTCCATTCTTGCCGCTTTCAGCCTCCGGATGCTCAAGAAGTACTGCGCCAAGAGGACCAATCCCGTCAGGCCAAGGATGCTCATAATGATCGCCATTGCCTGAGGTGCGCTTTTCCGGTAATAATTGACTTCAACGTAGGCTATCTGCGTGGTATTGTTCCAGATTAGAATGCTTCCGGCACTGCCTGAAGCATCATCAATAAACACGTCAGGTTCAGGTTTTGCTATTCCCAGGCTGCGCTCTCCTGTGGTAAAACCCTCCGGCAGAATTATGCGCAATGGTCCTGGCTCTCGAATGGGAAGGATGAACATCTGGCCCTGCACAGGCATAGTGTAGTTCAGCCTTCCTATGACTTGCTCGGCAAAGGTCAGATTGTAGATGTAGTCTCCTCGCAGAAATCGATAGCTGCTGTTGAAGCTTACATTTTTGCCGGCTTCATCGACCAGCGTCATATTATCCGTCTTATCGGATAGCGTGAGATCCAGATGGCTGGCGTTGACCGGCACAGTGACCAGCGCCTCTTTCTCGCCCAGTTGGTAGGTGGTCCCATTAAACTGAGCGCCTGAGCAGATCATGCAGATAGCTGTCAGGACGAGCAGCGTCCATGCGCCTGATTTGAAAGGATGATCGTACATCGTTTGCCGCGGATATGCTCTGCAGCCTTATCAAATGTGCGCCCGCTCACCAAGGCACAAAGATATATCCTGAAAAAGGCATAACATCCCGATGTGTCTTCAGATTCATCAGATCAAATGATGCTCCTATCTGCTATCCGAGCTTTTCTTATCGATCTGGACGGGGTTTTATACAAAGGGAATAATCCCTATCCAGGGGTCAAAGAATGCCTGCAGAAGATGGAGGAGCTGGGATATGGCTATCGTTTTGTCTCCAACTCCACCCGCCGGGCTCGCGACTCAGTGGCAGAGCGCCTCCAGGGCCTGGGATATGATATAGCCGCCAGGCAGATTTATACTCCTCCTCTGGCCGCTATCGAGCATATCAAGAAGTCGGGAAAAGAGAGATGCTTTCTCCTCACCACCGGAGATGTGCACAGGGACTTTGAGCAGGCTGGCATTTGCGTCTCTGACAAGGATGTTGACTATGTGGTGATGGGCGACGCAGGAGACGGCTTTACCTTTGACCGGCTAAACCAGGCCCTGCGCCTCATCCTTGACGGCGCGCAGATCCTTGCCCTGGAGATGGATCGATACTGGAGTGAGCCGCAAGGTCTGGTGCTGTCAACCGGTCCCTTCGTTGCCGCCCTGGAATATGCCACGGGAAAAAAGGCGCTTCTCATGGGAAAGCCCTCAAGCGATTTCTTCCAGCTGGCTCTCCGGGATCTGCGGGTATTGCCTGAAGAAGCGGCTATGATCGGGGACGATATCCTGACTGACGTTCACGGAGCCCAGGAGATGGGCATGCAGGGAATACTGGTTAAAACGGGAAAGTACCGGGAGGATATAGCAAATAGCTCTGGCGTGAAGCCGGATATGGTTTTGCAATCAATGGCTGATCTCGCCAGGTGCCTTTGATTGCCTGCCCATCGCATCCATTTCCATAAGCTCATTATCCCTAGGCTAATTATCCTAGGCTAATTATCTATGAGCTCATTATCGCTGAGACAATTATCTCTGAGCTAATTATCGATGAGCTAATTGCCTTGCCTTAAACTTTTTTCGGGCACAAGAGTTATTTAATCCCCCACAATAAAGAGGATAGGGGTTTTTGATTTGAAGAGATTTGATGCCATACTGGAAAAGGATATATCCGGTTATGATGGCAAATTTTCCCGGTTGATTGCAGAGGCTCCTGCCCTCTACAAGCTGATGACCAGGCTTCTGGACGACCCGGATTGTCCTCGGTCGATGTCGCCGCTGGTCATTGCCGCCATTGCATATTTTATCCTTCCCGAGGATATCATCCCCGAGGAGAAGTTTGGCCCAGTCGGCTATGTGGACGATATCTACCTCTGTGCTTTTGTCGCCAATGAAGTCGCCAAGGAATCGGCCTCGCCAGACATCCTGGCCAGAAATTGGGAGGGAAAGGCGCCCATCGATGAATTGGTCAAAGAGATACTCGATCGCGAGAAGGAGCTGATCGGAGAAGAGGGAGAGCGCATAATGCAATACATCGGATACAATCAGTTGGGGATGACTCCATCCGATAGCGTCGATTGAAAGATGCAGCCTGTTATTTATCGGGCATTATTGACGTGGCTTTGCCGCTAAGGGTTACCGGGTTTCAGGCTCATGGTGATTTCTCCGCGAGCACTCTTTCCGGGATCCGATAAGGCCGCCTTGTCTGCTGGCCGCATAGCATGCAGGTAGTGGTCAAAACGCCTTCACGTAGCCTCACTTTCGAGGCAGCTGCGGAGAGAAAGCCGCCGCAATGCCTGCAAAAAAGCCTCTTCAGCTGCCTGGGCATTCGCACTCTGGTTCGAGAGCTGATCTTCCTGGCGATCTGCACATATCTGTCGCTTCTCTCCGGATGAGCGGCGTGCGCTTCCTCCGCCAGTATAAATAGCCTCTCCATGCGCTGCAAGGCCAGTTCTCTGGCCTTCTGACCATCTTTTCTCCGTCTCACGGGCTGTTACCTAAAGAGGTCGGGATTATTAATCTATCCATCATGGGAAATGCTTATATGTCACCTCTGCTTCCTAGGGTTCGCTTTGCGGGGCCATAGGGTAGCCTGGTATCCTACAGGACTGGGGGTCCTGTGACCGGCGTTCAAATCGCCGTGGCCCCATAGATATCATTTTCGTTTGCAGTTTTCTGAAAAAGTTTTTGATCGGCAAATGAATGCTGCGGCAAAATTGCATTTGCAGGCGTTCACAATGCATCTGGGCGGACCCTTTAGATGATCGCTCATGCCATCAAACAACTGCAATCATGGGACGAAAAAGCCAGATAGGCTGAATAATGCGCATCATTGGTGATATGAAGCTAATGGCAGATATCGGCGGCCTCCGGGCTCATGAGGATGGACCTCGCGTATTTCTCAGTCGAACCTTGATGCCCACAACTTTGCTCAAAGAGTGGTTAAGTCTAATGGGATTCGGGAGATAAATCTGCAAAAAATGAAAAATGGAGATTGCCGGTTTTCTAGCAATCTATGCCGTCGCAGACAGGCCGATCCATTTCCGGCACGGGATTCTCATGGAACTTGATGGTCTTCTCTGCCTCGAATACTCCCGAGAACATCTCGTGAGCCTTGATGTCCTTGTAGAATATCTTGTGCATGGAAGCATCCGTTCCCCATGTGCCGTTGAAGGAATTCTTGGTCTCAAGGCCAATCAAATGAGCCGGATTATTGCCCATCAGGGCAGAGACCCGCGCGGTGTCCCTTCCAGCATCTTTCAGCTCTTTAATAAGCTGCTCTGGAGTTATGGTGTGCGTGGTCTGTGCCATGTACTTGGCATACTCCTCTGGATAATACAATGACAGAAGCTGCAGGTAGTCCTGGTTAACAGGCGCTGCCGGCTCCTGAGGATTGTATGGCGTGGTCGAGACGAAGAATGACTTTTGATCCTGTTCCATCTCATAAACCGCGAAATTCTCCTGGACCTTGGCACCTATTCCGCCGTAGAACTCCTTGGAATGCAAGAGCTTGGAGCCCATGAGTGGCGTGTCCTTGCTAGAATAGGTAAGCTTGGTGGCATCGTACAGATTGAGCTGGCTCTCATTTCCGCCGTTTGCCGAGGAAATATTTCTCTTCAGCTTATCGGAATTCTGTGAGTAGGCATTTTCCTGATCAAGCTCAAAGTCGCCGTCGCCGGCCATGTTGTTGAAGTACTCCAGAGCGATCTTCTTATCGACTATTGAGGTACTCATATCGATAACGCCGCTCCCGGATATCTTCTGCGCTTCACAAAACTGTTCGTACTGTACTGGCGGCGCCAATGGTGGATTCGCCAATGCGGTACAGCAGCATAGCAATAGAATCAAAGCTGTCGCTATTACTACTCCCTTCATACTAATTCACCCCTATACTCTATCGAGTATACGAAGAATCTCCCTTTAAGGGATATAAACATATCGAAAGAAATTATCATATGAATATTCAAGGGAATGATGGTAATTATAGTAGAGATAATAATATTGAAAACGAAACCAGACTCTGTAAAATTATTCGCAACTGTTTGCTCCTCAGACAGAAGCGTAATGCAGGCAGAATTGCAAAATAATTTTGACGTTTATTCGCGAAGCTATCTGAAATCAAAACGATAATAGTATGAAATACTTTGATTATCATATAGATTACATTAAATAAAATTGATAACTGCAAAATATATGCGCAGATGGTTCATCTGGCAAAGCAGCCTAAAAGATGCGATTTATAAGCACTGTATCTGGAAACTTTCTCTAATTATGCTAATAATTTTTTAAAAGGTTTTTTACCATATAATTAAATTAGTATATCAAAAATGCATATCTTTATAAGGTAACAAAATATATTACTTTAAAAAGAGGTGTAATCGTGAATAATAAACTCTCGATATGCATTCTGCTATGCCTGGCGATACTCGCATCCGGCCTGGCAGAAGCGCAAGGAACGTATGGAACGAAGGTGCAGGCGGGAGACCCGGATGTGGGATTGCCACTGTCTCCATTTGCACCAATTGGAGGTATAGGAGGGGTTCCGCCTGTCACAACCCAATGGCTGGCCTTTGTAAGCTTCTGGGATGTTGGAGCCACACCAGGGTTATTCGATAATCAAGATGTTGTATATCTGCAATTCGGCAGTTCAATAGGTACAGCCACTAGAATAGTCCGGGCAAACAACATCCGTTTGACAGGTTGGGGGAATTATCCTGCAGGATCTTACGTGAAGCCAGGAGATTCTGACATTGGTCAACAACTTCTTCCATCGGTTCCTCCAAATACAGCAAGTTTTAGGGGAGTATTTGTTCCGCCAATTGCTTTCGGATATATGGAAGTAGACGGTGGACAAGGATATGGACTAGGGGATCCAGTGTACCTCGATCTTGCTCCGGCGGTGGCGGGAACAACAGGCACAAACGATGTAAGAATAACGTCATTTGCTGGTTTCCCGGCTGGTTCGAGAGTGTCAAATGCCGATTCTGATGCTGCACGGCCTTTGCTGCCATTCTTTAATCCGTTCCCTCTAAATCCAAACGCAGGCCCTGTCATTACAATCTCACTCGTTAATGCAGCGCTATCGTTCTATAATGCAAACGGCAATATCCTCCCTGTGCCACCCAATAGCGCAGTATTTGACGATGGAGATGTCGTGTATTTTGACGTAAATCCGATAGGTTCCGTCTCGCCTAACGATATACGCCTATTTTGAAAATATATTTATTTTTTTTTTTAAAATTTTTTATATATTGTTTACACAAAAATTCAAGTATTAACAGTAGCATAGCCATTATGAGGTTATGATGTTGAAAGATTGCGGCCCCAACAAGGACGATTCCTTGGCCATCACCACAGCCAACCGCCTCCTCTCCGAAAAGAGCCCCTACCTCCTCCAGCACGCCCACAACCCCGTGAACTGGTACCCCTGGGGCGAGGAGGCCTTCCTGGCCGCTGCCAAAGAGGACAGGCCCATCTTCCTCTCCATCGGCTACTCCACCTGCCACTGGTGCCATGTCATGGCCCACGAGTCCTTCGAGGACCCCGAAGTTGCCGCCCTCATGAACCGGGCCTTCATATGCATAAAGGTAGACCGGGAGGAGAGGCCGGACATTGACCAGATCTACATGGGCTTTGCCCAGGCCATGACCGGCAGGGGCGGCTGGCCGCTTACTATTATTATGACTCCGGACAAAAAGCCCTTCTTTGCCGCCACCTACATTCCCAAGTCGGGGAGCCGCGGCCAGGCAGGGATGATGGAGATCATACCAAAAGTCCAGGAGCTATGGGAGAAAAACAGAGATCATCTTCTGGACTCGGCTGATAAGATCATCGATTTTATCCGGGGGCAGATCGAGCCTCCCGCCGGGGCGGATGCCCCGAACCTGGACGAAACCGCCCTCGACCGTGGTTACGAGGCCCTGTCCTCAATCTACGATACCCAGAACGGCGGCTTCGGCACTGCACCCAAGTTTCCCTCTCCGCACAACCTCTTCTTCCTCCTGCGCTACTGGAAAAGAACTGGAGAGGGGCATGCTTTGCAGATGGTCGAGGAGACGCTTCAGGCCATGCGCCAGGGCGGAATCTACGATCATGTGGGATTCGGATTTCATAGATACTCGACAGACGCCCAGTGGCTCGTGCCCCATTTCGAGAAGATGCTCTACGACCAGGCTCTGATGGCCATCGCCTACATCGAAACTTTCCAGGCCACAGGAAAAGAGGAGTACGGGAGAACGGCAGGCGAAATCCTGGATTATGTGCTCCGGGACATGACCGCACCCCAGGGGGGTTTTCTCTCGGCTGAGGACGCTGACAGCGAGGGGGAAGAGGGCAAATTCTACCTCTGGACGGCAAAAGAGCTGAAAGAGAGCCTGGACAGCGAGGATTTCAGGCTCATGATCCGGCTTTTCGATGTGCATGAGAGCGGAAACTTCGAGAAGGAAAGAAACATCCTCCGCCTGAGATCGTCGCTGGAGGACGCGGCCTCCGTCCTGAAGATAAGCCTGCCCGATCTCATCGACCGGATGGAGAGGCTGAGGACCAGGCTATTTCAGGCCAGGGAGAAGAGAGAGCATCCTCTGAAGGACGATAAGATCCTCACCGACTGGAATGGACTGATGATCTCCGCCCTGGCGAGAGCCTCTCAGGCCCTGTCCGCACTGTTCGAAGCAAAAGCAGCAGAGTACGAAAGAGCTGCAATAAAGGCTGCTGACTTTATTTTGAAGGAGATGACGAGCGCCGATGGCCGGCTGCTTCACCGCTACAGAAATGGGGCAGGCATCTCCGCCAGCCTGGACGATTATGCCTTCCTGATCTGGGGACTTCTCGATCTCTATGAGACGGTCTTTGATGCCAGATACCTGAAAAAGGCTCTTGAGCTGAATGATGCCATGATGGAGCATTTCTGGGATAGGGATCGGGACCAGGATCAGGGCGGCCTGTTCTTCTCCCCGGACGACGGAGAGGATCTGCTGCTGCGCAAAAAAGAGTATTACGACGGCGCAATTCCATCCGGAAATTCCATTGCTATGCATAACCTTCTCCGGCTCATGCACCTCTCCGGAAGGACCGAACTGGAAGAGATGGCCTGGAAGCTGGCAAGCGGCGCACCAAGGACATCAGGCTTCGGGCAGAGCATGCTCCTCAGCTCTCTGGACTATGCCATCGGACCTACCTCTGAAGTAGCTCTTCTCGGAAGCCGTGAGGATGGGACGATAGCAGAGATGCTCCGGGCCATGAGATCCCGGTTCCTGCCCAACAAATCCACAGTGCTGGTAGACGGAAAAGAGATCAGAGAGATTGTGCCGTTCACCCGCAATCTGCCCCATGATCAAGAAACGGTTTCAGCCTACGTATGCACCGATCATGTCTGCAGCCTTCCGGCTAAGAGCCCGCAGAAGTTGATGCTGCTGCTTGAAGGCAATTCGCGTAAAACGCATGGAGACTCATTCATCGGGATGAAAACATAACGATCTTTAACGATACTGCAATTCCGGCAGATAGCGATGGTCCTGGCAAGAGGGAGGAAGGCAGGGATGATTCCAGCCAATGGTCGATAACAATAAATACTACCAGCTAGCTGTATGGGTGCAGAGGAGATCCCAATTTCTGAGAAAGAGATGGCATCCGATTCCGATGGGCACCGTAGTCTGAGCAAATACCGTAGGGTATCCTACGCAAAAAAAACGGCAAACGGATCTATTTTCTCACGCGCAGGTTATGCGGTGATGTTTTAATGAACAAACGACGGGAACATATTCCTAAAAAAGACATCATGTACACTTTGAAGGAAGATGACTCTCAATATATTGTTAATGAGAGTTATTTTTACAAGACGGAGCCGTACTATACTATCGTCAAGAACGAGAATGATGGCATCAAGACCACGCCCAGCAGCAGCGATGTACTGGACGCCTATATTGTTCCCATCTGCCTCGAGAAAGCAAAGCTGGCAGGAATTTCAGTTTGCGACTGGATAATATCCAACCAGTATATCTCGCTCCCGGCAATAGTCTACGGCTTGAACTACTTCTCCACGCCGTCCGACCACTTCCTGATCAGGGATCTGGAGGAGGCCAAGAAGGTAATCAAGCATGTTACCAACCACGGTAGGTACCCCTTCTGCTATCAGAAGATAAGTGAGACCACAACAGTTGGCAAATGCGTATCCATCTTCGGCAAGACCATCAATTGCTGTGAGATGGCCAAATCGCTGGCGGAGAAGATCTATGAGGTCTTCAGGCTGCCGCTCGTGGAGGTAGTTCTGGTCAAGGACGAAACCGGATGCAGGCTTTCTTCCCTGGCTCCGGTGAAATACTCCCAATTATCTAAAGATGAAACCGAAATGTTACAGGACCTTCTGGACAAGAGGGTGAGGCGCTTTGAGTAAACTAGGTATCTTCGTCAATCGACAGACCTTAAGCAGCTCCGAACAGCTCACGGCCGTGGTAAAATGCCGGGACGTGGCTGAGAGCATGGGCCACACAGCTGAGTTCATCTTCCCAGTGGACATCAAAAAGATCCCAAAACTGGACGCGCTCTTCATCCGCGCCAATACCGATCCCATGAACATCACCTACGTGGCATCCAGGATGGCACAAATGTACGGCATACCGGTGATAGACGATCCGAGCTCAATCCGCATCTGTGCCGATAAGATCAACATGTACATGCACCTCATGAAGAATAACGTCTCCATGCCTGAAACCAGGTTCCTGAAGAATAAGGAGCTGGATGAGAGCTCAGCCGCCCAGCTCTTCGAAGAGCTTGGCACGCCCCTGGTGCTGAAGGAGCCATCCACCTCCTTCTCTGTCCGGGTGGAGAAGGTCTCTTCGCCAGGCGAGCTTCTGAAGGTCGCCAAGAGATTCTTCAAGCTCTCGGACTGGATCGTGGTGCAGGAGTACATCGAGAGCAGGTTTGACTGGAGGGTGGGAGTCATCAACGGCCAGCCGCTCTATGCCTGCCGCTACATCATTCCTTCAGAGACCTTCAAGATCCAGGCATCAGTGAACGGCCATATCGTCTACTGCGACGTGGAGAGCGTGCCTGCCGACCAGGTTCCGCCGGGAGTCATCGAGCTGGGGCGCGAGGCAGGAAACGCCATCGGCAACGGACTGTATGGTGTGGACATCAAAGAGAGCAACGGAAAGCTCTATGTCATTGAGGTCAATGATAACCCCTCCCTGGAAGGTGGAGAGGATGCCCATTATCCAGATATGTTCCAGAAGATCATCTCCTACCTGATGACTGGAGACGCATCCAGCTATGCCGAAGAGAAATCAATGAAGGCATTGGGTCCGCACGGATTTGAAGGCGAGTATGGTCTGGGAGCAGCCGCGGGCATATCCAGTACATCCGACCTGGAAGAAAAAGAGGCCTACTCATACAAGATTGATTTCTAGATTGGTTTCTAGATCGATTTCTTATAGAGATGATAATCGATGGAAGATAACCTGTGTGAAACCTTGAGCCGGGCCTGTGGAGAGTGCCATCTGGACGGAGGCTGCTGCTTTGAAGCGCGGCCCCCTCTGAGCCAGGAGAGAATCGATATACTGATGAAAAACGGGGTTGATGCGAGCGCAGTTGAGTTTGCCGGATACAAGAGGCTCCGCTTGAAGAAG
Organism: Methanothrix sp.; assembly: GCA_028708055.1. Classification (GTDB taxonomy): domain Archaea; phylum Halobacteriota; class Methanosarcinia; order Methanotrichales; family Methanotrichaceae; genus Methanothrix. Next base: position 9,305 of record JAQVZT010000007.1, on the reverse strand, counting down.
GATGGGTTTTGCGTGCTCTTTAAGGACGGAAAATGCAGCATCCACTCCTTCAAGCCCGAGACCTGCATTGCCGGACCATTTACCTTTGATATCAATGAGAACGTCCTGCAAATATTTCTCAAAAGGGAGAGCATCTGTCCGATGGTCCGATTTCTCAAGGCAGACAAAAAAGCCTATGATGGGCTGCTGGATGCCGCAGTCGAGAATATCATGCACCTGATAGATGCCGTACCCGCTGCAGAGATGGAAGAGATCCTGAAGATCGAGGAGCCGGAGACGGATCTTGTGGCTGAGATCGCGCTTTCCGATAAAAGGCGATGACAGAAGCATTGCATAAGGCGCTGAAGGCCGTTTCTCCAATCGGAACTGAGCACGAGTACTCCATAAATGACCGGAATGGCAGGCCTCTGGCCATCTCCGACCGGATAATTGAGAGAATCGCCGGGCGGGTGGATCATGAGGTGCATTTCGGCGGGATACTGGTCTCCAAGGAGCTTCAGAAGCATGCCATTGAGCTGATTCCGGCGAGACCAGGAAGCCTGAGCTTTTTGGAGAGCAACCTCTATCAGGGCCTCTGTGAGCTATACCGGGCCACCAATTACGATTATGGATTTATGGGCCTGGGAATGCATCCCCTGCTCAGACTGGAAGAGACGGCCTACTGGGATCACGATGAGCAGGAGTACTATCAGGCTTACGACCGGCTCTTTGACATCAAACAGCACGGCTGGCTGAATATCCAGGCTCTGCAGATCAACATCCCTTACGCTGACAATGAGGAGCTGATCGCTATGTTCAACAAGATCCGCTCGCTCATTCCCTATCTTGTCGCCGTCTCCGCCTCCTCGCCCATGGTAGAGGGAAAGCTCACCCCTTATATGGATAACCGGCTGGTTTACTACCGGAAAAATCAGGCCGCCATTCCCGATATCTGTCATGACATATTGCCGGAAAAGCTGCAAAAGGTTGACGATTATGTGCAGATAAACCGCCGGATCTACAGACAGCTGAAGAGGTGCGAGGCTTCGATACTCTGCAGGGAGTGGGTCAACTCCCGGGGCGTGATCGTCCGGTTCACCAGAAAATGCCTTGAGATCAAAGCCATTGATGAGCAGGAGTGCCTTCATTCCGACATGGCTTTCTCGGCATTTTTGCTCGCCCTTTTGCGCTCCGAGCTCTCCCTGGAGGAGGATGAGAGCGCACTTTTGGAGATGCTGGAAAAAGCCATGCGCCGCGGAGTAGCCGGAATGCGCCCGGAGCTGGAGAAGCTCTTTATTGCCGCGGAGAGGAGCGCGACTGCTGAGGAGATGCGGTATCTTCCCCTGATAGCAAAGCGCATTGAGCAAGGAAGCCTTGCCGAGATCATGGCTGACAAGCTAAAAAATGAGACAAACGGCAGGATCGAGCCGATAATGCAGCAGATGCAGTGGTGCCTGAAGGAGAACAGACCGTATTCTGCCGAGCCGGGAAGATGCGGATAGATGATGGAAGGATTGAATAAGGCCTGCACAGCAAATTTTTTTAGCATAGCGGCATAAAAAAAGATAGGGCGAGAAGGGGACAGAGAAAAAGAAAAACCTGGCTTAGAGTCCCGCTTTTGGTCCCTATTTTGAGTCCTCTATCTCGTCCAGTGCGATCCGGCAAATCCTCCTGTCTTGGAAATGGCCACCAGTTCGTTGTTGGATACTATCTGAAGGACCAGATTGCCGTTCTGCATTACGCTTCCCTTGGGAACATCAGACCATTCCGCATTGATCATGCCGCCGCTGATGCTGCCCCGCATGACATTGGACCAGTTGGGCGTATTTGGATCCAGTTCCCCATACCACCAGACAGTGGTTCCTAGCTGGCGGACATAGTAAATGCCTCCATCATCGCATTGCCAGACGCCGGTCAGGTCTATCAGTGCCGGTGTGCTGCCTGGAGTCGATCCACCTGGACCCATGTCACCAGGGCCCATATCGCCAGGACCCATATCGCCAGGACCCATGTCACCAGGGCCTGCCTCTCCCGGACCGGGCGTCTCTCCGCCGGGCGCAGGCGTTGCGCCTCCAGGTGCAGCTTTCTGGAAGGTGTACCTGGCAAAGTAATTGCTTCTTCCGCTGTTATCCAGGAAGCGATCGTAGGAGTCCACAATGAGCCGGTTGCCGTTCGGTTTTATGACCAAAGTGGTCTGGGAAAATGATGTCACGAAAACAGCGATCAGGGTATCGGCACCGCTGATGATATTCGAGGAGACGCCGGGCGCATAGGCCTGAGCCTGCACCGTCCCCCAATCACAATCAGTTGGATGGCATTTGCCCCAGGCCTGCACCTTGGCATTGCTGCCCATAACGGAAATGTCCAGATTGGTAATGCCCCCGGTACTGGCATCAACATTCGTCCATGATCCAGCAAACTGGGTCATGCTGGCAAGACCCCCGGTGGCAGTCAACAGAAGAAGCAGGACTGCGGCCAGGCAAGGATAAATCAATCTCATTTTAATAACCTCTGATATCACTTATACCTTATTTCTTCAACTGTATACGACCTTTCTCTTAATGGGGAGAATGTCCTGCAGTTCGTACTTTTGCAGGGGTTGAATTTCCTGCAGCTCGTATTTTTGCAGGGGTTGAATCTCAGCGATTGTACCTACGGCGCTGATGGAAGAGCTCTTCTTGAAGACGTCGCTGGATCCATAGTTGCTTCTGCCGCTGTTGTCGGTGAAGCGGGTGTATGACTGCACTTGTAGCTGGCTTCCCTGAGCATTTATGAAAAGAGTGGTCTCAGAGAATGAAGTAACGAATGTCGCCATCAGAGCCTGCGCCTGGTTAATTGGATCAGAGGATACATCGGGCGCAAAGGCGAAGGCATTGACGCTGCCCCAGTCGCAATCGGTGGGATGGCATTTGCCCCAGGCATGCACATTGGCGGATGCTCCGGAGGGGGCAATGCTCAATTTGGTTATTCCTCCCGTATTCGGATCAACATTGTTCCAGTCACCGGCAAACTGAGCCAGGCTGGCGGAACAGGTGGACAGTGAGATCAATAATAAGAGAGATGCTGCCACCATAGACAGAATGGTTTTCATAGTCTAACCTCACTCCAAATCTCTACATTAATGATGCACTATAAGTATAAATTATTTTGGCATACCAAGAGCGGAGGCTTTTATGGCCGTTTTCTGTGGCCATTGATGCCGCAATAAGCTGATAGATAAATCGCTTGAAAAATGCGGGCTACAAGCTGAAAAAGCGCCCGCTATGAACACAAAATCATTAAATGGTTCTACAAAGATTTAATAATAGAGCTAATCAATACATCTGGATAATACATGCTGAGTGTGATTTCGGATGACAAGAGCTAAGGATCTGGCGCTGGGAATGAGGGTTCTGATAGTAGACGATGAGATCGATCTGCCCACTGCAGAAGGCAGAGCCGTGCGCTCCCTGGTGGATGAGCTTGAGAAGAGAGATGCCGAGGTGATCAAATCATGCTCAGCTGACGATGGCAAATCGGTGATCCTCTCCGATCCTTCAATTCAGTGCATATTCATGGATTGGACTCTGTGCGATGATGACCTGAATCATGATAAAGCCAGAGAGCTGCTCAAGCTGATTCGCACCAGAAACAGCCTCATGCCTGTCTTTCTCATGTCTGATAGCGGAAAGGGGCCACTGATCAATGCCGAGGTCATGAGCCTGGTTGACGAGCTGGTCTGGGTGCTGGAAGACACGCCCACCTTCATCGCCGGACGGGCACTGGCCGCCATGAATCGCTATCGAGAACAGATCGAGCCGCCGTTTACCAAGGCCCTCATGGACTTTGCCAAGGTCTCTGAATACTCCTGGCATACTCCCGGGCACACCGGCGGAACTGCGTTCCTCAAATCGCCAGCAGGCAGAGCATTCTTCCATTACTTTGGCGAGAACCTCCTCCGATCGGATCTATCCATCTCCGTGGGGGAGCTGGGCTCTTTGCTGGACCACTCTGGACCGATTGGCGAGAGCGAAAAATATGCTTCCCAGATCTTCGGCGCTGATCGATCCTATACCGTAACCAACGGCACCTCTGCCTCAAATCGCATCGTCTTCATGGCGAGCGTCACCCGCGGCGACCACGTTCTGGTGGACAGGAACTGCCATAAATCCATCGAGCAGGCATTGATAATGACCGGCGCAATTCCAGCCTACATGAAGACCTCCCGAAACCACCTGGGATTAATCGGGCCCATCTATCCTGAGAACATAGGCAAAGATGCAGTCAAGCAATCAATTCTGGCGCATAAACTGGTTGTATCGCCCGAGAACGATGAAGAAGAGGCATTCTCAGAGGCTCCGGATAATCAGGATTTGAAGGATAATCAGAATATGCGGGACGCTCAGGATGAGGCCGGCCTCAGGCATGAGCGACCTGTGCATGCCATTATCACCAATTCCACCTACGACGGGCTGTGTTACAATGTAAAGCGCGTCCTGGAGATCATGGGAGATAGCGTTGACCGCATCCATTTTGATGAGGCATGGTACGGCTATGCCAGATTCAATCCCATCTACAGGGAACGGTATGGCATGTTCGAGAAGAGCAGACCGATTAGCAGCCCCACGGTATTTACCACCACCTCGACTCATAAGCTGCTCGCTGCTCTATCGCAGGCGTCATTCATTCACGTCCGCGATGGGAAAAATAAAATCCCGCACGATCGGTTCAATGAATCGTTCATGATGCATTCCTCCACATCGCCCCAATATGCCATAATCGCCTCAAATGAGGTCTCTGCGGCCATGATGTCCGGGGAGAGCGGCCAGGCCCTGACCAGAGAATCGATAGATGAAGCCATTGCCTTCCGGCAAAGCATGCGCAAGATCTGCAAGGAGGCTCAGGAAAACGGGGAATGGTTCTTCGATGTATGGAATGCCGACAAAATCAAAGGCGTGGACTTTGAGAGAGTGTCGCCCAAGATCCTGGCCGAGGATCCGGAGTGCTGGGTTTTGCACAGCAAAGAGAAGTGGCACGGTTTCAGCAATCTGGAGGAGGGCTACTGTATGCTCGATCCGATCAAGGTTTCTGTGGTCACGCCGGGAATTGAGAGGGACGGATCTCTCAGGGAGGAGGGAGAGGTCAGGATACCGGCCATGCTGGTCACCTCTTACCTGGACAACCGCGGCATAGTAGTGGAAAAGACGACTGATTTCACAATTCTCTTCCTGTTCTCGATAGGAATTACCAAAGGAAAATGGGGAACTCTTGTCAATGCACTGCTGAGGTTCAGGGATGACTACAATAAAAACACCCCGCTAAAGGAGGTTCTCCCGGACAAGGTTCTGCTCGATCCGGGCCACTATCAGAAGATGGGGCTGAAAGATCTGGCCGAGGAGATGTTTAAAAAGGTGAAGGAGTTCAATCTGATGGGGCTACAGAAGGAGATTTATGCAACAAAATTGCCCAAGCAGGACAAGACGCCAAACCAGGCTTACCAGAAATTTGTGCACGGCCAGGCCGAGCTTCTGCCCTTAAAAGAGATCGCCCAAAGAACAATCGCGACCGGGATCATTCCCTACCCGCCGGGAATTCCCATGCTGCTCTCCGGCGAAAATATCGGCCCCTCCAGCGGCCCGCATCTCAAATACCTCTGCGCCCTGCAAAGATGGGATAAGCATTTTGCCGGCTTCGGCCACGATATCCATGGAGTGGAAAATAAAGACGGCAAATATTATATTCATTGTCTGAAAAAGACCTGATCCGAATAATTTTTTTGGCTTCTTCTCTCAGCCAAATTCTCTGAGCAGCCGCTCCTTTATCATTGTAGGCTATGCATTTCAGTTCACCATTTTCTGCGAATTTGCAAAGGCTAAACTTCAAGACATCTCTTTTCGAGGATGTGGGCCGAATCTTAAAGGCGCTAACTCTATAAAATAGCAGTCTCAGATTTTGAGTTGTGACTACTCTGTGACTATGATAATAAAGAATGAAACGGCGCAAAAATTGGGTCTTTGGTCAGCCGCTTTTGCTGCCATAACGGAATTGTCGTTTTCGATTGCTTTTGGATTATATCAGCCGATACTCTATGCGCCCTGGCACGGAATTGAATACTTCGCGGAAAATTTCAAAGCCGAGCCATTCATTGCCTGGATAATGCCCTGCTTTTTGCTGACAATTTGCTTTTTCACAATGATGGCCTGTATTCATACCCTGACAGGCGAAGATAAGAAGATCTTCAGTCTGCTGGCAGTGGCATTTGCAGCAATGTATGCAGCTATTATCAGCACTTGCTATTACATCCAGGCGGTCGTTGTCATGCATAATCTCCTCTCCGGCTTGACTGATGGCCTGCAATTATGGCTCTTTGCCATGCCCTACCCCAATTCATTTCCCGGCGCACTGGAGGGAATCGGATACCTGTTCATGAGCCTGTCCCTCATCTCTGCGTCAAGGCTTTTTTCAGGAGACAAGCTCTGCAAATGGATCAGCCGATCGTTTCTATTCTCCGGGATCACAGGATTTTTCGTTTTCACCAATCCGCTTTATCCTTTGCCGACAGCTATTATTTTAATTATCGCTGCGGCCAACGCCATCGTCCTTTTCGTATCCCTGAGCCTTGTCACGATTTGGTTTAAGAGGACACTCAACTGACTGTGCATTTGGCT
>JAQVZT010000007.1:0-2579 GCA_028708055.1 Methanothrix sp. | reverse complement strand
CTGTGCATTTGGCTCATCCTATGCATTTGATTCATCCGGGGCTTGCGAGCAGCTAAGGCCCCCGTCCATCTCAGCGAGGAACGAATTGAGTCTGAAGACGGGAATCAGCGGAACGTCTTCGAAAACCTGTATCTCTTCTTCAATAAGGGTTACAATGATCGGAACCGCACATTCGTTTGTCAGTTTCCTGTAGAATTCCGACCTTTCCCTGTGATCCATAGCCGCCTTTTTCAATGCGGATAACCGGTATCGATTGCCTGACCACCGCTTGCATTCCACCAAAAAGGTTCTGTCCTTCGACCTGGCAATGACATCATACTGCCGACGCTTTTTGTTTGAGGTCTTTACTCTGCCGATCTCCACCTGGAAATCGTTCTTTTCAAAGATGAAGGCGACCAATTTCTCAAAGTTCTGCCAGATGGACTCGATTGATATCTTCTGCAAATCATTGTGGTCCTTGATGTCCTCAAAATTCATTCTCAGGAAGCTAGCAATCCCAAATGCCTTAAATCTTGCCGCGGCAGAAGTACCGGGGGTCCGGTGCCTAGACTGCTATTCAGGCAAGCTGGACCCGGACAGGCCGGATATTGCTCAAGGCAATCGTGATATACCATCTTGGCGATACCCCCTATCATGCGCGCCGCAATCGTTGTCTCCGACCCGCTGGACTGGACAGCTCAGGCTCTGCTCGCCTCATTTTCTGCTAAAGGAATAGACTCATTCTTCTTGAATTTCTCAGATCTATCCGCCGCCATCACCAGCGGCCAAACCTTCCGCTGCGCTGGAGTGAATCTTCTCGAACTGGACGCCATAGTGGTGCGGGACCTGGGCAGGAAGGGTCCGGGAGATGTCGCATTCCGCTTTGAGGTCCTGCAGGCCCTGCAAGAGAGAGGAATCGCTATCATAAATCCTCCTCATGCCATCGCCAGGGCGGCTAATAAATTCGCCACCTCCCGGGCATTGCAGGATGCAGGAGTTGCCACTCCCAGGACGGTAGTCACCAACAGCCTAACTGATGCAGAAAAAGCCCTGCAGGATTTTAAGAAAGCAGTCTCCAAGCCGCTCTTCGGCTACAAAGGAAGAGATATCATTCTCCTGGAGGAAGGAGCTGAGGCTGACCTCGTCCGGCTGAAGAGCGTCCTGGAGGGCCAGGGCCTGGTCTACCTGCAAGAGTTTATCCCCCTCGACAATCCGCGCGATATCCGCGCCTTCGTGGTCGACGGAAGAGTTCAGGGAGCCATTTATCGCGTGGCTCCTCCCGGCCAGTGGATCAGCAATCTTGCTCGGGGAGGTCGGGCGGCATCCTGCCCAATGAATCGAGAGCTGGAGGAAAAAGCGGCTGGCGCGGCGAATGCGGTTGGGGCCGTCTACTGCGGCGTGGATTTATTGGAGACGGAGCAGGGGCTCATGGTGATCGAGGTTAACGGAACGCCTTCCGGCAAAGGCATATTCGAGGCTCTGGGCGTGGACGTAACAGCAGCGATCGCAGACCATGTGCATCAAAATCATTATCTACGTGGGCGTTAAACTGAGTCTTATGTTCACTATACTCACCGGTGCGCAATTTGGCGATGAAGGCAAGGGCAAGGTTATCGATCTGCTAGCTGAGAACTACGATGTTGTGGTTCGCTTCCAGGGCGGCGATAACGCCGGCCATACGGTAGTTGTCAGCGGAAAGAAGTACAAGCTGCATCTGGTGCCAAGCGGCGCAATTTTTGGCAGAAGGCTGCTCATAGGTCCGGGCGTAGTCCTTAATCCCCGAGTCCTGTGGAGCGAGATCCAGGCGCTGGAGTCTGATGGAATCAAGGTCGACATCGGCATCGATGCCAAGACTACCATCATCATGCCTTATCACATTGAGCTGGATGGCCTGCGTGAGAAAGCCAGGACTGAAAAGATCGGCACCACCAACAGGGGCATTGGATTTGCCTATGTGGACAAGATCGCTCGCGAGGAGGTGCAGATGGGCGACCTCACAGACCCGGCTCTATTGGAGGCAAAGCTGAGCGAGATCGGCCCGGCCAAGGAGAAGGCCATTGCCGATATGGGCGGGGATCCCACGGTTGTCAGATATGCGCCATACATCGATGAGTATTTGGAGATTGGAAGACGTCTGAAGAACAGAGTCACAGATGTATCCCGCGAGATAAATATTGCCCTGACCGAGGACCGGAGCGTTCTCGCGGAAGGCGCCCAGGGAGCATTCCTTGATGTCATTCACGGCACACAGAAGTTCGTCACATCCAGCTTCACCACTGCCGGAAGCGCCTGCGCCAATCTGGGAGTCGGTCCGGTAATGGTCGACAACGTGGTCGGGGTGATCAAGGCTTATATCACTCGCGTCGGTGAGGGGCCGATGCCCACCGAGCTGAAGGATGAGCTGGGTGAATTGATGAGAGAAAAGGGCGGAGAATACGGAACGACAACAGGGAGAGCCAGGCGCTGCGGCTGGTTTGATGCCGTCCTGGGCCTGAAGTCCGTTCATCTCAACGGCTATACTGAGCTTGCTCTCACTAAGCTTGATGTTCTGACCGGAATCAATCCCATAAAGATCTGCGTCGGCTATGAACTGGACGGCG
>JAQVZT010000220.1 GCA_028708055.1 Methanothrix sp. | reverse complement strand
CCTTCTTTCCGGCGGCGGTCCTGCCGGACTTGAGGACCACGATGGGTTTATCCTGAGTGATGCGCCTGGCAACATCGATGAAACGGCGCCCGCCTTTCACGGACTCAAGATACATACAGATGACATTGATGTTCTCATCTTTGCTCACTGCCTCAAGAATATCGGTCTCATTGATGTCCAGTTTGTTGCCGATGGTGGCGATGATGCCGAAATCCATGATGTGGCGCAGCCCCCAGAGCATTCCGGCGGCGCAGACGCCCGCCTGGGAGACCAACCCGATGTTGCCCATTGAAAGAGCATCCACGATGCCGATGGACTGGACCATGCTGCAATGGGTATTGATGATGCCCGAGCAGTTGGGTCCGAGAAGCCTGACTCCATATTTGTCGGCGATATCCTTCATGAGCAGCTCAATCTTCTTGCCGTCCTCGCCCAATTCGGCAAAGCCGGCAGACTCGACCACGATGTAGCGCACGCCGCATTTGCAGCACTCCTCAACCACATCCGGGGTTATGCCCGCGGAGACGAGGATGATGGCCACATCCACGGGTTCCGGCACGGCGCTGATGCAGGGATAGGCCTTGCAGCCGCAGATTGCATCCGCTTTGGGGTTGATGGGATAGAGCTTTCCTTTGAAATTGTGGCTGACCAGATTGGTAAAGACGTTCCATCCCAGCTTTCCAGGTGTGCCTGAGGCACCGATGACGGCAATGCTCTTGGGGTAAAACAGGTCGTGCAAGTCCTGTTTCACAGCGGCCTGCGGTGCGGGCACAGGGCGCGGCTCACCCAGGATTATGCGGGCGTCGACTACCAGGTATCCTTCCGGATAGAGGAATACGGGGTTGAGATCCATCTCAGAGATCTCGGGGTTGGCTATCACAAAGTCAGATATGGTCAGGAGCAGCTTTTCCAGGGCTTTGATATCAGACGAGATGCCTCGATAGCCGCGGAGCAGAGCATAGCCTTTGATCTCTTCAATCATGTCCTGGGCATCTGCGGCAGAGATAGGAATGGATCGGAAGGAGACATCCTTCAGGATCTCCACAAATACTCCGCCCAGACCGAACATCAGCACCGGTCCGAAGGTATCATCGTTGGCCACGCCCACGATTGCCTCGATGCCCGGTCTGGCCATCTTCTGTACCGATACGCCCATGACATTTTTGTCCTGGAACGCGGCAGTGATCTCGCGGTAGGCTTTTCTCACGCCATCCGTGTCCCTCAGATCCAGCTTGACTCCGCCGGCATCGGTCTTGTGGATTACGTCCGGTGAAAGGACCTTCATGGCCACGGGTGATGCCAGAGACTGAAAGATCTCTACTGCTTCTGCCTCGGTCCTGGCTACTCCGGCTCCCGTAGTGGCGATTCCCAGGCTTTCCAGAACGGCTTTGCTCTCATGCTCCATCAGGTAGGTCCGGCCCGCGGCCAATGCCCTATCAATAACTTCTCGATATTGCTTTGCCATTTTGACCCCTAAATTCGCATATTTCGAATGTACTCTTATTTTCGAATGCAGCTATGCTTTTCCTAAGCGGGATTAGCATTTTTCCTAAACAGGAGTGCATGTTTAAAAAGCTTGTCGACCTTCCAGCCATTCTTTTCAAGAGATGCTTTTCTTGGTAAGCGATGCTCTTATCTCAGATAAGTGCCTAACATTTTTGCATGGATAAGGAAATCGTCCAGGTAATCCTCGAGAAAGAGCCCACCGTCAAGAATCCCATCTTGATTGAGGGATTTCCGGGAATTGGCCTGGTAGGCAACATCGCCAGCCAGTACATAGTTAACGAACTGAAGATGACCTATCTTGGGGCAATGAGCTCCAAGTACTTCCCTCCTCTGGCCGTTCTCCTGGGTGGCGTTGTTAACATGCCGGTTCGCATTTATGAAGATGCTTCCAAGGGCCTGATAATCCTCACCGCCGACATTCCTGTGCATCCTCTGGCCTCTTTTGAGATTGGAAAGGAGATAGTATCCTTTGCCCAGTCGCTCGGGGCGCGGGAGATGATCTGTCTCGCAGGCATTACTGTCATGGGCGATGAGCACCGGGTCTTTGGCGCCGTGAGCCAGCAGGATTTGCTCGACAAGATCAAGGATAAGGCGGAGATCTTTGAGCTGGGGACCATCACCGGCATTACCGGAAGCATCATGAACGAGTGCCGCATAAAGAAAATGCCTGCAGTATGCCTTCTGGGCGAGACTGCTTCGGCTGATCCGGACCCAAGGGCGGCCATTGCCACCATTGAGACGCTCAATAAGATTTACGATCTGGGGATTAGCACTGTCAAGCTCTCCGAGCAGACAGAACAGATTGAGGTGCAGATGGCGCAGCTGGCCCAGCAGATGAAAGCGACCTCTGCCGAGGAACAGCAGGCACAGATGCCCAAGGAATTTCCCATGTACGGGTGATCTCTCATGATTTACATAGCGCTAACAGGATTGGCAAGACATGTGATGAGTGAGCTTACTGCCGCCCGTGTCCGGACGGTGGAGATTGCAAGCCCCAACAACTTCTTTGCGCTTTTGCGCGTTCAGCCGGGAGACCGGATCTTTTTGACGCAGTCCAGTGCGCCCGATGTGGTTCCTGGAACCGGGGGGCTGATTGCCAGCGTAAGGGCTCTGCAGATCATCACCCATCGCACAGTTCAATCCAATGAGGACTTCTACGAAGAGCGGGAGTCCCAGGCGGCCAGGGCGCAGCTACAGCTCGTGGGCGTCGGAAAGGTGCGAAAGATCACCAACTTCGAGCCGGGAACGCCCCTCATGCTGGATGTGGATGAGGTGAGGTACTGCAACGCCAGGTGAGGTCGGATAATTAGGGTACTCTTGATTGGAGTACTTGCGCGGTGATCTGGTTGGCTAACCGATCACTTTTTTTGGCCGATCGCCGCGCGCAAAGATTTTGTGAGCTTGGCGTCTCTTTTTTGCTGGTTCTTGATGCTGTTTTGGGTGGGACGCCCCGCGCGCGGTGAAACGCGCGGATCAGTCTGCGCCCTCAGCGCCGGGCAGGCTTTGGTACTTTTGCTGCAAACAGATAACTTGGCGTGGCTACGCTGTGTCTGCGGCTATCCGGGGCACTTGAGCTATGGTGTCCTTCTGTTCGATAGATCTCTTTTTCCTGCGGGGTCATGCAGGGTCTCGAAAGGGTCACATGGTCTGCGGAGGATTGCGACGCGGGCGCTCAGAGGAGGTTTTACATTAGACAAAAATTTCCCTACGAGATCACCTATCACCTGAGTCAGGATGCTCTCGATAAGAGCCAGTACAGGGGAAGGAAACTGGTGCTGAAACATGTGCCTATCTGGACGCTTGGGCAGATGGCAAGGATCGTGGATACTTTCCTGAAGGACCTGAAGTTGCTGGAAAACAGGTTCAACGAAGTGCTGAAGGAAGAGATTGAAAAGAGCGATAACAGGATTCTAGGGACATTTTTCGATAACCTAAAGGTAAAATTGGCTCCCTAAGCGCGATACGCTCGATTTGACATAAGTATTGACATTCCCCAATCAGATGCGACTAAATATATTGAAAAGGTTGAGTGCCTGTGCAAAGACCAGGAGAGAGACTACCATAAAGGCCTGGGGTATATCGGCCTCAGAGGAAAGGACATCTCGGATTCGGACTATTTCATGCCTGCAAATATCGTGATCTACGACAGGAATGCCAGGTTCAATAAGCATAAGATGTCCTTCTCGCGCAAGTTCAGGCCGATAGTGGAGAAATGGAATAACGACAAGGTGGGGAGAGTAGAGATCCAGACTTTTGCCCACAAGAGCAATAACCGGAAGACTAACCCCCTGGCATCGGTGCTGAACGCCATGGAGATCCTAAAGATACAATCCCCGGAGATATTCGACCTGCTGATGGAGATTCTCCATAATTGCCTGTTTGTCATAACTCATATGTTTCCTGACCCGCCCTCGAGCCGCTCATCGCCCAGTTTGACGATTTAAGCGAATATTCGAGATATTATATTGCAACGGCGCTAGGTAGATCGAAAAGTGATTGCGCTATCGAACTCATGAGTAGCTGGCTTAATGACTCCGATAATAATGAGGGACAATTGGCTATAATTGCGTTAGGTAATATCGGTAATGATAATGCCATTGAACTGCTTGTTTCCCGGTTTGCCGATTCAAATGTTTCTATGAGAGTCATTATAGTAAGAGCATTAGGCAGGGTAGGCAATGATCGTGCCATCGAGCCGCTCATTGCCCGGCTTTGCGATATAGATGGCATTATACGAAGTGATGCCGTTGAGGCACTATCGAATAATTTGGATGAAATCGACAAGATACTGCTTTCTTGTTATTTAGATGGCGAAAATCCTTTTCTCGATCCATTCAAAGAAATACCTTTTAAGTTTGCTGCAAGAGCAGCGGACAGGCTAAGCATTAAAGTTGAAGATGTGATATCGAGGTACAAAGCCCTAGCTGATCGCTTCCACTTGCGTTTGGCATGGTGTGCACAGAAATAAGGATCATCTGTATATATCGGTAGTGAGCGCGGAGCGCGTCCAAGAGATCGCGCTAGGTAATCGAGATCCAGAAACTTCAACCTATTTTGACATCACGACCTATATATCTGCTTATAAAAGTAAGCATGCTAAGCGACCTATACTATACCACATGGCATACCTATGTTCTAAATGGCAACCGCGCGATTATGGCTAAACACATGATGTAAGGAGCTTCAGCCTGCCAAGATCCAAAATTTCTTAGATCAAATCCTTAAAGTCATTGCAGCGATAATATTACTCCTAAATCTGGGCGTATTTCCCTTCCCCTGCATAATATCCGTTCGCTGCATAGTGATTCTTAAAGAATTCCTCCCAAATTAATTACCGGTAAATAAGTATCGCATTT
>JAQVZT010000219.1 GCA_028708055.1 Methanothrix sp. | reverse complement strand
ATTGCCAGGGGCTGGCACGGCCAAAAAACCAGATCTCTGGTGGATTTCCTCGCCGGGGAGGACGGCCTCCGGGCGAAAAAGTATATCTCCTAAGGCGAAGGGACAATATTCTTGTGAAGAAGAATTGGCTTGAAATTGGATTGAGCAGTGGTCTGGTATTTCTGATGATCCTCCTCATTTTTGGAGTACAAGTGGCCCTTCCCGCCGAGATGAAATCCTCGGTCGTGGCGTTGGTCGTCCTGCTCTTCATGGTGGCAATGGGCCTGGTGGGATTGAAACTAGTGGACATGTAACGCCGTTAAATATAAATATAATAATACACATTTTCCTAGCGGGGTTTTTGGATGGCTGGATTCCTAGAGAAGCTCAAGCTCATTGGAAGGTCTAAGGAGCAGGATTACTCTGAGGTTGATCTCGGTCAGTTCGAGGAAGGCAGCGGCTCGCCGGAGATCATCTTAAAGGTGGCTGAGCTGGGACGGGTCGAGGTTCTTCCCGAGATCAAACAGGAGATTTACGCCGGAAATATCATCCTGGTGGATATCGCAGGTCTGAAAAGGGATAAGGCGGCTTTGGATCGGGCTATCGGTGAACTCAAAAAGGCAATCGAGGATGTCTCCGGAGACATAGCCGGAGTCGGTGACGACCTGATAATTCTGGTGCCTAACGGCATAAAGATCGACCGCGAGATGGTGGTCGGGAGCAAAGATTGAATCTTACAACCAGCGCGAGATGTCCCATCTGCTCAGAAGAGATGCAATTCAGTTGGGAGACTGTGAACATACCCCATTTTGGAGAGGCACTGGTGATTGCCGGCGTCTGTAGCTGCGGCTTTCGACACAACGATACCATTCTCCTGACGCAAAAGGAACCGGTGCGATTCACGATGCCGGTGGCGTGCATTGAGGATCTGGATGCAAGGGTGATCCGTTCATCCAGCGGCACTCTGCGCATACCTGAGCTTGGCGTGGACATCGAACCGGGATTTTCATCGGATTCCTACGTAACCAATGTCGAGGGCGTCCTGGAGAGGATCGAGAGCGTGGTGAGCTTTGCCACCCGTTCGGCCCGGGAGGCGGATAGCACTGAGAGCGTGAGAAAAGGGGAAGAGATCCTGGAAAAGATTGCCCTCGCCAGAGAGGGGCGGTTTCCTCTGACGCTGATCCTTGAAGATCCCCTGGGAAACAGCGCTATTGACTGCGAAAAAGCCGCCAAATCCGCCATCTCGGATGAAGATGTCTCCCGCCTCAAGACAGGCATGATCATCGTGGACGTCTGAAATGCTGGTCTTGAGCGGGGGTACGGGTACTCCCAAGCTTCTCATGGGCCTGAAAGAGCTTTTGGGACCCGAGGAGCTATCCGTCGTTGTGAACACTGCTGAAGACCTTTGGATCTCCGGAAACTACATCTCGCCGGACATCGATTCCGTGATTTACACCCTGGCAGACATAATCGATGAGAAGAAGATGTGGGGCATAAAAGGAGACAAGACTCTAACTCATGATTCTCTGATTACGATGGGCATAAAAGAGAAGCTGCTGGTGGGAGACAGAGACCGGGCGGTCCACATATTTCGTTCCGAGCTGCTTCGCAGAGGAGTCAAGCTCAGTCATGCCACCCAGGCCCTTGCCGAATCGCTGGGTGTCGCGCAACGGGTTGTTCCAATGACTGATGATATTATCTCTACAGTGGTATCCACTCCGGAAGGGGTTATGCACTTTCAGGAATTCTGGGTAGGCCGCCGCGGTCTGCCCGAGGTTCGCGCCATCTTTTTCGCCGGCATGGATGCCGCTCTTCCCAGCCAGGCGTTTCTGGATCTCCTGGAAAAGGAGGACACAGTTCTCATCGGCCCAAGCAATCCCGTGACAAGCATCGGCCCGATCCTGGCATTGCAGGGTGTTCGCGAGCGTCTCCAGGACAAAAAAGTTGTGGCTGTAAGTCCATTCATCGGAAATAAGCCAGTGAGCGGTCCTGCTGCTAAATTCATGACAGCGATGAACGTCCCGGCCAGCGATGAAGGGGTACGAACTATGCTAGGCAAGGTGGACCTATTCATAGTTGATAAAAAGAGCAGCTACATGGGTGAATGCCAGCGCATGAGCACTCTCATGAGGACGAAGAGAGAGAGCGGCAAGGTGGCGAAAAAGCTGCTGGAACTCATCGAGAAGGATCGAGAAGAATAGAAAAGTCGAGAAGAATAGAAAAGTCGAGAAGAATAGAAAAGTCGAGAAGAATAGAAAAGGATTCCCAGTTGATAAAGAGCAAGATCGGAATAAGATCTTATCGATAATCCTTTTTTCGCGGCCTTTGTCCTGATATCTGAAGGCCGGATACGCTTATCAAGGTCCAGCAAAGATACCCTGTTGCCTGCAATCCAGGCATAGGGCTGATAACATGTTCATAGGAGTAGACCACGGGACCACTGCCATAAGATTTGCCACTCCGGAGGGACGCTGCTGGGAGATTGGAAGGCACGAGGCCAGATGCCTTTCCGCTGAGGAGATTGTGGAGATGATTGCCCGGAATCTGGGGGGCGATATAGTCGAACTGGTGGCCCTCAGCTATTCGATGGGCGACGCCCTCACCGGGATCGTCAGGCTGGAGGACGCGCCCAATCGAGGCCTGATTCAGCAGGATGGGGCAGGGCAGCATGTGGGCGGCGGAACTCAGGTCTATGAGGCAATAAGGGCATCTGGCTGGCCTGCCATCCTTCTGCCCGGCATTCATCGCGCCAGCAATATCGATCCCCGCCTGAAGGTCTTCTCCCACGGCATGAGCCCGGAAAAGGTTGGGCTGGCCTATGGCGTTTTCCGCGGACGAAGCCGGAGCTTCATCGTATGCGATGCCAGCTCCAATACTGTGACATTTGCAGTG
Source organism: Methanothrix sp. (assembly GCA_028708055.1). GTDB lineage: Archaea > Halobacteriota > Methanosarcinia > Methanotrichales > Methanotrichaceae > Methanothrix. The sequence continues at coordinate 2,020 of JAQVZT010000219.1, read as the reverse complement.
CTCGACGGAAAGATCATCGGAGCCATTGATGCGCCAATCTTTGCCCCAGGGCTGACGCAGGGACCTCTAGACGTGCAGGCCATAAGAGAAATCGACTCCGGTAAGATGACTGCCAACCAGGCGTTCAACTCCGGTGGCATTCTCTCCAAGATGGGACGGGCGGACCTGGAGCAATGCCTTCCTGAGGAGAGGAAACTGGCCCTGGAATCGCTATCATTGTTCGCTGCCATGGAGATCAATGCCCTCCGGGTTCTCTGTCGCGATTGGGGCAGACCGGATCCCGAGATCTTCCTGGCCGGAAGCCCCGCTTCAGAGATTTGTTCGCGCGTGGCAGAGCTTTTAGGGGAGAATGTTCGTCCCCTGGAGAGGAGCGCCGCTGCCAGAGGATGCGCCTGGGTCGCGAAAGATGTGTTCGGCGGCTCAAAGAGCATTCTGGGATTGGATGTAGATCTGGTGCCCGTCGACCTGGAAAGGATACCAAATGAATCCTATCAATGAAGCGGATATTGCAGGGCTTGAGGCGGAGTTTGCCGCCAACCGCAGGGAAAAGATGCTTGCCCGTGCCCTGCTGGAGAGAGTGGCAGAAGTTCTCTCTTTAGCAGAAGCAGAGTCTGCAGATGCTTCGATTATCGATCGTCTCGACTTGATGCAGATAGCGCTTACTGAGGCAGTGAAGGAAAACGTCTGCACCAATACAAAATGTCCTCATTATAACAAGAAATGCAGAATGAGATAAACAAAACGCGGCTTTCTCTTAAAGGAAATACCCGGATCAGAATGAATCTTGTTCACCAGATTGCCTATTGTTGGTGTTCTGCATCCTCCTCAGGCTCTTGATAAGGTCCACAGCCATCGCCGAAGGCACCCTGTTTAACTGGCAAGTTGTCAGTATCCGAAAGAGCTCATCCCGCTGCATCGAGGCCATGTGCTGGGCCACATAGAGCATTGCCCCCTGGTATCCTTCCTCCAGCAGGCTCTTCTGGACGTTTTCCATCACGCTTTCATCAATATTTATCTTTGTTGTGCCTATATCATTTATGACTCTTGAAAAATTATCTTTGCTAAATTTAACATTGGCTTCGACTGAAATACTGGATTCCTGGACAAAATTGAGCGCTTTCTTGGAAGCTCCTTTTAGAATCATCTCGGAAGCGAGCTTCTTCAGTGTCTTGCCCTGGAGGATCGCTTCTGCCTCTAATGCCATGTAAGCTTCTTGGGTAATTTCTATTCGGGTATACTTGACGCTGGGCATTGGCTCGCCGGTCCTTTTTGCCAATGGTTTGCCTTCATTGGTATTAAAGACTATGCAAGATTGCATCAATTTGCTTTAGCTACTGGGGGATTGATGAGCATCTGCCCAATAGAGTGGTTTTTCCCGAAAGGGCTAAATATCATCAATGGGCAGAAAACCTAAATGGCGAGAAAGGTCATTGCTGATAATATTATCGCCAAATGCATAACCTCCCAATTACACCAATACTCTTTCTCGCCGGACCACCTCGCCGTGATGCCTCTTTTCAGTAGATGATGAATTTGCCTCTAGCGCGAGCCAAATAGCCGCTGATCATGTGCTTCTCGGCTTATTGGCTTATTTTCTCCCGCTTTTTAGGTAAAATCATCTTCCTGTGAGGGGTGATCTGCAATAGAGCGAATGCTGCTGATATGGAAATCCAGGTGATTACATTTTTTCTTTTTGTCAAATCATCAATCCATTTACATTTTCTATTTTTGAATAAAACCTTTTTTGTTATAATGCCAAAAAGGTAAAATAGGTGAAACATCATTTTGACGTTGTTAAACATAGACAAGGTGAATGAGATGCCAGTAACGGGAATAAATGACCAAATGCTGCAATATGGAAAGGGACTTGAATATATTTATAAAAATAAGCCAAAGACCCCTAAGGCTTACGGAATAAAGACGCCCGACACAAGAAATGTAATCGTGGCATTGACTGCAATCTTTTCCCTGCTAGTAATTGCATCCGAACTAATGTAAAAGTGCTCGGGCGCTTAACAGG
>JAQVZT010000218.1 GCA_028708055.1 Methanothrix sp. | reverse complement strand
CTGATCAATTCCAGCTTCCTGGGAGCAAAACTAAATTGGATAGATATGAGCGAGAGCCGGCTGCTAAATTGCCAGTTCGGAAGGGCAGAGCTGTTTTCCGCCGATCTGAGTCGATCAGACCTGAGCGGGTCCGATTTTACCCGAGCATATCTTACCAGGGCAAATCTGTCCGGCTGTATATTCAGCAAATGCAAAATGAGCTATGCGGATATGTCCTACGCGAATCTTTCAGGCGCGGATCTGCAGGGCATCTATTTCAAGAATAATCAGATGGACTTAGCGGATTTTTCGGGCGCTAATCTAAGTGGCGCTACCTTCTTTGCGATAAGCGCTGAAGGCATGAACTTCCGCAAGGCTGCGCTCAATTCGGTTAAAATGAGCGGTGTGCTGCTGAAGGGGCTGGATCTAAGTTATGCGGATCTGAGGAATATTGAGATCAGCAGATCCTCCCTGGAGGACATCAACCTCACCGGAGCAGATTTAAGAGGGGCTAACATGACAATTGTTCATCTTGCGAACGTCGATCTGAGTGGCGCCAATCTGGAAGGCATCAAGTACGATCAGATAGGCCTTATATTTCTTGCTTCCAGTCGTCTCAATGGAACCAGAATGAGCCCGGATCTGAAAGGTGATATCGATCGAATCCGATCGGGATGAGGCTTATGATGATCTGGTTTACTGGTGATCTCATGTCTTCAAGTAGCATCATCCGTCTTATAGCCCTGCTTATCTTGGGGATAATTGTATCACAGACCTCTGGCGGATGCGCTTCTGCCGATTATCAGGATCTCTTAAGCCTGTGCAACACAAATGAGGATGCGCGAATTAATGTAGTGGACCTGGCCTTCCTGCTCGTCACCCATGACTTTAATGCCATGCCAAGAGGCGACTATGTTGAGGTCAGGATCGATGACTCAATTTACAGGGTGAAGCCCAATGCCGCCAGGGCCGGGCTGGCCGACATAGCGCTTGAATGAACCGGTATTCAGGCGTTCGTTAGGATCTTGCGGCCCCTTGTCCCAGCTCTTTCAGGGCTTTTGCGTACAACGTCAGCTCATCCAGGAGCTTCTTAGCCTGATCGTGCTGAGACTTCCCTTTGAGAGTTCCGCTCTCATCGAACAGCTCCTGGATCTTGGGAAAATGCACCGCCTGGGATGTGGGAACCATGCGAAGGCCCAGACAGACCTGCCTGAGCTGCTCGACCATGCGCGTTCCTCCCCAGGCACCGGAGGATACGCCACAGATGCCGACCGGCTTATGGGCATACTGGGAAAATAGCATATCCAGAAGCATCTTCAGCTCTCCGGGGTAGCCGTGGTTGTACTCTGGTGAGACTATGATGAAGCCATCGGCCCTGCTGGCTTTTTGGGCGAGCTTGCCCGCGAGGAGACTCTTTTCGGTGTTGTCTGTGGCTGGCAGGCGATAGTCTCGCACGTCAATGATCTCGCTTTCTATTCCTGCTTCAATGGTCTTTTGCAGCATGAATCGGGCCGCTTTCTCTGACATGCGGCCCTCTCTGCCTGTGCCGAGGATTATGGGTATGTACATTCAGTTCAGTTACTATTACCATTGCTTCCTTATGTCTTTGCCGGTGCCTCTTTGATCGGCAACTGTATCTCAGTCAAAAGCTCCTCCGGGGCGGTCTTGCACGGGTCGCTCAGGTAGAGCTCTCTGCCAGGACCGGCTAGCTGCATGCCCCTTTTGGCCATATAATCCCAGATCTCTCTGTAGGTCAGAATGAGGGTATCATAGCTGCCCTTGTGCACCACTGCCAGAACCCGGACAGGTGGAATATTCTTCACTTCCATGCCCTCATCCACCTCTATCCTTCCGGTTATGGGAATGGCCACCTCGATATCGGCATCTTTCTCCTTGTACTCCTCATCGTAGTAGATCGCCATGCATGGCCCGCTAACCTTCACTAGATTCTTCTGATTGACTGGCCGGGCGAGCATCTCGCAGAGCCCTCCAATGAGACGTCCGATGGTCTCGCCGTAGCTTCCCTTTTCTCTCATGCTTGCCACCCGCATGGCTGGCACATCTTTGATGACCGGCTCACTTAATGCCATCTTTAATAGCTCCTTATCGCTTTGTTTGAGCAGGGCCTCGATCCTTTGCAGCCGGGAGATCTCGCCTCTGGTGCGGCAGAGATATTTCTCTCTCAGGGCCTGCAAAGCATCCCTATCACCTTTAGCCTCAGCATCAAGATAGTCTGCTACCTCTTCCAGGGATATGCCCAGAGAGCACAGCGTCTTTACCCTCACGCCCCTCTCCAGCTGGTCAGAAGTGTAGTAGCGGTAGCCGGTTAATGTGTCTTTGGCTTCCGGCACCAGCAGCCCCAACTGGTCGTAGTAGCGCAGGGCCTTGGGAGAGATTCTCGTGATGATAGAGAACCTGGTGATGGGAATCTGATCTGCGGTCATGGCTCAAATGGATAGAGGTCTTGCTCATTTGTAAGGGCATGCAGTTTGACGCGGGGGAAGGTTTGAGGTGTCTAATTACCAGAGCACAAGGTAAACCGTGTCTCCTTCCTTCCTGCCCTTGAGAAGCTGGCAGTGGCGGAGAATGGCGAACTGGTTTTCCATCTCAGCGGCAGGCAGCTGGAAGTTTTCCATAAGCTCCGCCCTGGTTGCTTTGCCCTTCTTCTCGATGTACTCATAGATCGCCTTCTGCAGATCGGTGAGTCCATCCGTCCCTTCCAGGCCGTGGCTTTTTCTGAATATCTTCTTAGACCGTTCTCCCCAGGGATCGCAGACGCGAATCCGGTGGCCGACATCTATGTAGCAGTCTTCGCAGAGTGTCTTGCCGTCCGTAGCGAAGACCTCTTCCTCTGATATTGTTTTGCCGCAGTTTTGGCACTTTATGCCTTCTGACATCTCAATCTACCTCTCCCTCATAAAAAATGAGTTCAATCTTCATTATCCAGCAAGATCGTCGCAGCGTTGAAGCCCGAGCCCATGCGGACAAGGCCGGCTATGGCGGCCGCCTCCAGCATCTCCTCCTGGCTGGCACCAGCTTTGCGTGCCGTCTCTCTGTGCCTCCGGACGCAGCGCTCGCATTTGACTGCTGCAGAGCAGGCCAGGGCGATCAGGGCTTTTTCCTTTGAGCTGAGAGATCCTTCTTTCATTATCGCAGCCGCGAGATTCCGGAAGGCATGGTCCACCTCTTTGCCCAGGGCTTCTGTAAAATCTTCGGTAGTTTTCTCCTTATCTGTCATAGCTTGCCTCTCATTCCAAAATATTTTTCCGAATGGGCAAATGAAATGCCTCCGCGGTATTGCATGTATCTTGCATGCAATTAGAATGTACATAGTGTATGGTATATATGATCTGCGAAAATGATCTGCAGGCAAGATGCGGCAGAATCTCATTGGGTTTTCCAATCGTTTTTCTGCAGAATCTTAGTGAAAACCTTCTAATAGAAAGAATCCTGTAGGGACAATTATGAGGGCATGCTTAACATTGATGCTGATCCCTATTCTGGTCCTGGGGTATGCCGATGCCTCTAAAATATCCGTGGGGCCGAAGGATGCTGATTATTCGAGCATCCAGCAGGCAATAGACAATTCCAGCCAGGGGGATATAATTGATGTGCAGAGCGGACTGTATCGCGAGAACGTTTTTGTCTCCAAAACACTCACATTGGAGGGAATTGATACTGGTAGCGGCCTTCCGGTTGTTGATGCCGGCAAGTCTGGAAGCGTCATCAGCATAACTTCCGACAATACGATTGTTGAGGGTTTCAATATAACCGGTTCGGGCGGATGCGGTTGCGGCAATGCCGGGATAAAGGTTCAATCCAGCAATAATATTGTGAAGGGCAATACTATTATCAAGAATAAATATGGCATTTATATCCAATCAGGCAGCGAAAACAACACCTTCATCGCCAACGACCTGCTGAACAATGATATAGCAGTAAGCGACAGCGGTTTCAACAACCGATGGAATGCCAGCGCACCGTCTGGAGGATTACAGGGTCTAATGGCGATGATCGGCGGCTCGCAGCCTATAGGAAACCATTACAGCGATTACGATGAGGTGTCTGAAGGCTGCAACGATACCAACAATGACAAGATCTGCGACCAGCCAAAGATCATGGGGGGCGGTCCAGACAAGGACAACTATCCTGTCGCCTCTTCCAAGAGTTGATGGAGCCGGATGGATAAGATGGACTATATAATCGCTCCCGTCTCAAAAGAGGATGCGGACGCGGTAATTGGGATCTTCAACTACTATGTGGAGAACAGCTTTGCCGCATTTCCGGAAGAGCCGGTGCCACATCAATTTTTTGACCTCCTTGTGAAAGTGTCCGCATGCTATCCTTTCCTGGTGGCCAAGGACGGCGAGGGAACGGTGCTGGGCTTTGCATTGCTCCGTCCCCATAACCCAATGCCTGTCTTCTCCCGGACGGCTGAGATCGCCTGTTTCATTTCTCCTGAGCAAATCGGAAAGGGACTCGGAAGCGCGATGCAGGATGTTCTCCTGCACGAGGCCCGTGATAAGGGCATATCTTCCATTCTGGCAGGAATCTCGTCTCTTAATTCGGCAAGCGTTGCCTTTCACAAGAAACGGGGCTTTCTGGAGTGCGGACGCTTCCAGAAGATCGGGCGGAAATGGGGCCAGGATTTCGATGTGGTCTGGATGCAGAAGATGATCTGATATTGCCATGCTTGATTTAGCTGGAGAAAGCACAGGCAAATGGCCGTCCGTTCGCGCTTCCATTGAGATTTCCGCCGTAGCCGCTCCTGAAGACGAGGCTAGAAAAAGCAGCTTCTGCCAGCAGCTGCGCTGCCTCTTCGACCGCCTGCAGGTGGGTTTCGATTGCCTGATTTGGGAGGAGAAGGCGAGGTGCGGCCTGGATAAAGTGGCATTTGAGATCTCTTTAAAGGTAGACCTGGAAAATAGGCAAGTAGTGCTGGATAAGCTCT
>JAQVZT010000217.1 GCA_028708055.1 Methanothrix sp. | reverse complement strand
ACTCCCAGGATATCAGTAAACCATATTCTGACAAATCTCACATTATATTTATCAATTGCTTCAAAGACTTCATCCTTTGTTTTTGTTTGCATGGCCATATCACTAGCCTCCAAGAGGCAAAGGGCCAGGTTGATTATTTATAGATATTTAAGAGAGGGTCATAAAAGTTAGGAAAAATTATGATCAGAAAGCGTCGCTGGATCATGACGGGAAAAATTCAGATTGATTATCGTGAGAAAGTTCACTGGCTTGACAAATCCATTCCGAATTGGAGGAAAAGTCCAGGCGCATAAAGGTCCTGGTGCATCTTTTAGGACTTCCGCGGCAATGCCCCTCAAGAATACGCTGGTGAGTCCCTGAAATACAATATTAGCATTTAATAACATTAGAGTTTTTTATAAAATTACAAATAAGCTAAGAATTAGAGAAAATAGTAATGTGAAATGGATAAATGATAGTCCATTCAGCAATGATAAGAGATTTAATATCGATATGCTCAGAAAGAAAATTGCAGATGTGCATACCGATGCACACCTGTCTTAATTCGCTTAATGGAGTCAAGTCACCAGTAAGCATCTTTATGTATATAAACCTATCGTATTGGTATGAGTTTATTTGTAATTATAAATGCAATTTAACATTTAAAGATAAATTCGAAAATTATGTATTCGATAAATCATACTGGAAAAGTATTAAATATTACCATGTGCAAATTGCCTCCGCACAATAGCCAGTGTAGAAAAGGGATTCATATGAAACGTTATGTAGTAGGGATAGGATCAGCTCTAATTCTGCTTTTGATAACGGCAAGTCTTTCCTTGGCAGGCAACTGGGATTTTAATCCTGGCCAGGAATCTGTGAAACATAAGAACGATATGACGAGCGACGTCAGCGGGACAGGCTATACTATGGAATACATGAAGGTCAATACCAATAACCTCTCCATGCTAGAATATGCTCACGGAAGCGGCACCATGGACTATGCGGATATACTTAACAGCGAGCAAAAATCGATTGTTAGCAGTGAAAATTATTACTGGATAATTGACTTGACAACCGGACAATGGATGAAAAAGTGGGGAAGCGCCAATAGCGTTATCACATACACCAAGCAGTACGATAACGTCCAGTCTCCGACCGCATTTGCCTATGGAACTGGATGGTATGCTTCTCATCCTGTGAGCTACAACTCTCTGCTCAAGGACAAAAATGAGGCCAAAAGCTATCAGGAGTCGGCCTCTATGCACAGGCAGGTAGAATACGCGCGAGCCCTTAAGGGTGATATCGCTATTGAGATCAACTGCACAGGACCCAATGATGTGGCCGATGGAAAAGGTTTCCTGAAGATGAAGATCGACGATGATATAACCCAGGGCACACTGCATATTGGCGAGCTGTTAACTATGCCCATGAAAAAGTCCAACACTCCTAAATTCGCAACTAAACAGGGCTGGAAGGACAGCATAATTGAGGTTGACAGCAACTATATCGGTGACTTCAGCGTCCAGAAGACCATGACCCTCGATATCAAGAAATCCAAATCCACCTGGGGAGAAGACTGGCTGCCCTGTTGCAGCGGCGGTTTCTTTGACATTCCTTCCAGGAACTTCGATGCAGATTTCGGCAGCCAGAAGGGCATATTCGACTGCACCTGCCGCAACACATCCATATCCACAATGAAGCCCGCCTGGAATGCCAGCATGGCCCAATTCCCCACTGAGAAGTACAAGAATGTGCCGTGATTAAGGTTTTCGGGTACACCTACCTTTTTTTAAAGTATTTTTTTCCAATGCATCGCCTAATGCTATTGAATCTGATACATGCTAGCAATGACCACCCCAATTAGTCCTTGTTTACCATGTGACGGGCCACCTGAGTGCAGTAAAACGCGCGAGATGATTAGCGCACCCTAAACAAAAGACCTGCCAGAAATTGAAAGCTGAATAGGGCTGATACTCGGTGAGAATTAACGGCCAAACGGCTCTCCACTCCGGTCTTGAGATCTCGGCCATAAGGGCGATAAGATATCAAAGGAGGCCGCCGAATCGGCTAAAACCTGCAATCCCCTCGCACTCATGCCCAGGGTGCGAAATCCCCGAATCAATGTGAATTATCCAAAAATGAGTTTTAGATCAAGGTGGCTGATAGCCCAGCTTTTTGGCCATTTCCAGGGCATCATTTGCCTCCGGGCCACGGCCAGCCAATTTAAGCGCATTGCTCTTATTGACCCAGGCAGGAAGGCACTTGGGATCCAGTTTTATCGCCATGTCAAAGCTCTTGAGAGCCTCAAGGCAATCCTCGTCGCCAGCCATTATCAGGGCAATGCCCCGGTTATTCCATGGCTCAAGGTAATTTGGATCGATCTCGATGGCTTTATCATAGGCCTTAATGGACTCGCTGAACAGCTCCAGCTTGGCCAGAGACAGACCTAGGCGGTTCCAGCATACGGCGCAATCAGGGTGAATCGCCACAGATCTCCTCAGAAGGTCCACCGCTCCATTGTAATTTTCCATATCAATGAGCACTATGGCTTTGTTGTAATAGAATCCAGCCTCTTCGGGATCAAGTTCTATAGCTCGGTCAAACATATCCAGCGAACGATTGTAGTCCAACAATTCCGCATAGGCAAGGGCCTTGCCGTTCCAGGATGCGGTATTTGACGGCTCCAGCTCAAGGCTCCTGTTGTAAGCATCGATGGACTCGCTATATCTTCTAGACTGGCGCAGGGCCAACGCATTGCCCTGCCAGGCAGCAAAGCTCTTCGGCTCAATCTTAAGGGACCTCTCAAATGCCTCAGCAGATTCGGAGTATCTTCCCAGTGCGAGGAGAGCATCTCCCTTCTTCTCCCAGGCGAGAGCATTTATCGGATTCAAATCGGTGACGTTATTGAATGATGGAAGGGCATCGATATAGTCTCCCTTATTTGTAAAGGCCAGACCCAGGTTAAACCAGGCGTCTTCGTTCTCGGAATCCAAGTCCACCGTCTTTTTCAGAGCCTCCAGGGATTCGTTATTCCTCCCTAAATCCGCGGATATGAGGGCTTTGCTGTACCAGGCTCCCGCCAGCTTGCCATCCAGCTCAATGGCTTTATTAAAGTCCCGCAGAGATTCGTTATACTCGCCCAGACTTGCCAGGGCGATGCCCCGGCCATACCAGGACAGGGCAACGCGGGGATGCAGCGCTATCGCTTCATCAAAAGCCGCTACGGATTCATTGTAGCTTCCCATGCGGGCATAAGCCAGGCCCATTGCATACCAGGCCTCAGCCAGCTTTGGGTCAAGCCGGATAGACTCATTGTAGGCAGAAAGGGCATCAGCGAATCTTTCCAGGCCGCTCAGAGCCTGGCCTTTCTTCATCCAGGCGGAAGCATTTGCACCCTCCAGCTGGATGGATTTGTTGAAGCAATCCAGAGCGATATCAAAGGATTGCATCACCATGAATTCATCCCCTTTTTGCTGCCAGTAGTCGGCGGTGTACTCTTTTGCCGAAGCGGGGATGAAATTGGACAGGAGAATAAGCAGGACCAAGACTATTCTGGCATTAGCTGCCATTCCTCCATGACCCCGGATCTTTGTGGAGGCCTCGAAACTTGCGGATCGGATCAATTACAATCGCCTGCAATCATGCGTATCCGTTATAAATTTATGAATGAATTTATGAAATAACGCGAAATCATTGCATTCACAATTCTTTGCCAAGAGATGTTGTCGTCAATTTAACATGTTTTACGCCCTTCAAAGACATCATCCTCTCGGCTGCTTTTCGCACATCCTGCCCCTCACCTCTGAGCACCACTACCTCAAGGCAATTATCGTGATCCAAATGGACGTGCAAACTGGACTGAATCAGGCCGCCAAATTCGTGCTGGATCTCAGTGAGGTTATCCTCCAGGCCCCTTTGGGAATGAGAATAGACGATGGTGATCACTCCTACGCGCTCGCCCTGGACGTCGCTCATCCATTCGAAGTTCACTATGTAGCTTCTTATGGCATCCCTGACGCCCTCTGAGCGCGAAGAATAACCTCGTTGCAGGATGATTTCATCAAACTTATTAAGCAAATTTTCCGGCAATGATATGCCCACACGCATTAATTCTTGTTCCATAATGTAGCCTTTATTACTATTTGAATGCTACATAGTAATAAATGTTTTGCGTCAAGGATAGGATCAGCAAAACCGTCTTATGGCGAGGGAGTCCTCAGCCAGATGGAGGTCGCCGCCTTCCTGCTCAGATCTTCCGCCAGCGCAATTAACGAGCTGTCTCGTGTAGTGGTGCCGTGGATCTGCGAGAATCTCAATTGCCCTCCCCATTTCAACGATTCTCCCTTCGCGCATCACCGCGATCTGATCGCTGACCTTCCTGGCCAGAGCTATGTCGTGGGTTATGAATATGATCGCCAGACCGGTCTTATCCTGAAGGCCCAAGAGCAACTTCAGGATCTTGGCCTGAACGCTCGGGTCCAGGGCTGATGTGGGCTCATCGGCAATCAGCAGCTTGGGGCGGAGGACCATTGCCCTGGCGATAGCCACCCTCTGGACCTCTCCTCCGGAAAGCTCGTGCGGGTATCTCCTGAGGAAATCATCGTCGTTTGGCAGCTCGACCTGATCCAGGACCTCTTTTGCCCTCATGACCCTATCCTCAGGACTGCCCCAGTTCTGCACATTCAGCGGTTCGAGCACCGCTTCAAGAACATTCATGCGATGGCTGACCGACTCACGGGGATTCTGAAAGACCATCTGCACCCGGCTGTAGAATGCCGCGTCCCATCTGCTGACCCTTTGGCCTTCCAGGGCGACCGCACCCCTATCGGCATTGTAAATTCCCATAATGACCTTCGAGAGAGTTGTCTTCCCCGATCCGCTCTCGCCCACCAGGGCCAGCGTCTCCCCTTCGCAGAGAGAGAGCGAGACATCGGATAGAGCGGAATATGAATCGAAGTTCAG
>JAQVZT010000216.1 GCA_028708055.1 Methanothrix sp. | reverse complement strand
CCATCGGTGGGTCCACAAATACCGTCCTGCACGTAATGGCCATAGCTGCGGAGTTCGGCCTGGATCTGAACATCGAGCGTTTTGACCAGCTGAGCCGAGAGACGCCTCATCTTGTCAACCTGAGGCCGGGCGGGCCCTACCATATTCTCGATCTGGAAAGGGCAGGGGGAGTTCCTGCGGTCATGAGCCGGCTCGGGCCATTGCTGCATCTGGATGCCCTGACCGTCACCGGCAGGAAGCTGGGCGAGAACCTGGCTGCCTTCAGCCCGGTTAATCCCGAGACCAGCAGGGCGGTCATAGCCACGCTGGACGCGCCTGTGCATGACCAGGGCGGAATCGCCATAATGTTCGGCAACCTCGCGCCCGAAGGAGGCGTGGTCAAGCAGACCGCTGTATCTCCATCCATGCTCAAGCATACCGGCCCGGCCAAGGTATACAACTCAGAGGAAGAGTCCATGAAGGGCATCGTAAATGGCGAGGTAAAGGCCGGAGATGTGGTCATAATAAGATACGAAGGGCCCAAAGGCGGTCCGGGCATGAGAGAGACGCTCGCTCCTACCTCTGCAATCGCTGGAGCGGGTCTATCCGAATCCGTGGCCCTCATCACCGACGGGCGCTTCAGCGGCGGAACCCGAGGCCCGTGCATCGGCCATATCTCTCCCGAGGCAGCGGTTGGAGGACCCATTGCCCTTGTAGAGGACGGAGACGTGATCTCCATAGATATTCCTGCCAGGAAGATTGAGCTGCTTGTTGATCCCGGCGTTCTGGAAAAGAGAAAGAAGGCATGGGTCCCGCCCGAGCCCAAGATAACGAGCGGCATATTGGCCCGCTACAGAAGCTCGGTCACCTCCGCCAGCAAAGGCAGTGTACTCAGATGACGGGATTGAGGTGCTTTGCGGCGGTAGAGCTTCCCCAGTCCATGCGCGAGGAGATCGGACGGCTGCAAAGCCGGATAGCGACCAATGGCCTCAGGCTGGTGAGGCCAGAGCTGGTTCACGTCACCATAAAGTTCCTTGGAGACGTTCCGCGAGAGAAGGTAGGGAATGTGACACACGCCCTGGGAAAGGTCAAGGCATCGCCTTTCCCTGCCCAGGTTAGGGGTATGGGCGCTTTTCCCGGTCGAGCGGTGCGCGTCGTATGGTTAGGTCTCACGGGAGACTTTCAGGAGCTATACAGGAATGTGCAGCAGGCCCTGGGGCCTCTGGGCTTTGCCCCCGAGGATCGAGGCTTCTCTGCGCACGTAACCCTGGGCCGGGTAGCTCGACCAAGCCCCCAGATGAGCCAGATGCTTGGTGAGAAGATCGCAGAGTTCTCTTCCCTGGATCTGGGCAGCTTCAATGTGGACAGGTTCTATCTCAAGAAGAGCACACTCACATCGGGAGGGCCGATCTACGAAAACCTGGCCGAGTTCCCTCTCTGAAATCCAGGAAAATGTTCTCGACAGGGTCAGGCCCGGACAGCCAGACCGGAAGAGAATTGCCGATACCTCGGCATCCATCATAGCCCGGGTCGAGGATCTGGCAAGAGCGCGGGGCCTACCGCTGCAGGCCATGCTGGTAGGCTCAGCTGCCAGAGGCACCTGGCTATCCGGGGATCATGATCTGGATATTTTCCTGGCAGTGCCCCCAGAGGAAAGCCTCGCCGCTGCCCTGGATGTCGCCAAGATTGCTGCTCCCCATTATGAAGAAAAATATGCAGAGCACGCATACATCCACGCCCGGATGGATGGATTTGAGGTCGACCTGGTTCCTTGCTATCTGGTGGATGATGCATCTCACCTGAAATCGGCAGTGGATCGAACCCCATTTCATACCATTTATGTGAGCAGAAAGATCGTGGGCAAAGAGGATGATGTCCTGCTCTTAAAGCAGTTCATGAAGGGCGTGGGTGTCTACGGATCTGAGCTGAAGGTTGGGGGATTTTCCGGATACCTGGCAGAACTGCTCGTCCTCAGCTACGGCTCATTTTCCGAAGTTCTCAGAGCGGCATCTTCATGGCGTCCTGGCCTGCGCCTGGACCTGGAAGGGCATGGCACCGAGAGGCACAATGAGCCGCTGATCATGGTAGATCCGGTGGACCCAAAGAGAAACGTGGCAGCAGCGCTGACTCTGGACAGGATGCTCCAGTTCGCAGTGGCGGCACGCTCTTTTCTGGCCGGGCCGAAGATCGAGTTCTTCTTTCCCCCGCCGCTGCCGCCGCTCTCCGATGAGCAGATCATTGCCGAGCTGAACAGTCGGGAAACAATGCCCATACTCATCGATTTTGCCGCACCGGATGTTGTGGAGGATGTGCTCTATCCTCAGCTCCGCAAAGCAGAAGGCTCTATCGGCGCGCTTCTTGAGAGAAACGGCTTTTGCATGCTGCGCAGCGATGTGTTCACCTATCGCGACAGAGCGGTGATGCTCTTTGAGATGCAGGTCTGGCAACTCTCCAAAGCCTGCCGGCGAATAGGTCCCCCGGCCTGGGAAGCAGAACACGTCGCCCGGTTCCTGGCAGCACACCCTCACCCCTTTTCCGGCCCCTACATCGCCGGGGGCAAAGTTGTGGTGGAAGAAGCCCGCCAGCACACCTCTGCTCGCGATCTTCTCTCCTGCCAGATCGCAAGCCTCTCGCTGGGAAAGCACCTGCATGCGTCCATTTGCAGGGGACACAATATATATGTGGGCCAGGAGATTTTGGGAATCGAGGATGAAGGTTTTCGAGTATTTCTGGCCCAATTTTTCAGCGCAAGGGTCCGGACCGGCTAAGGAAAGCAGCTCCAGTAGCGGCTCTGTATTTCTTTGATCTCCTCAATTCTCCGGGAAAGGCCAGTGTCCGTGCCACTTATGTGGGCTGCCTTTCCGCCATAGGCTCTGATCTCGGAGACGACCGCTTCTGCCTGGGCCTCTAAGTTGTATCCGCCTTCAAGGCTCGCGGCCAGCCTTCCCTGACAGACGGAATTGGCTATCTCTTTTACCAGGAGGGCGATCGCTCCAAAGCCGTCCGCGGTAAGGCGCATTCCTCCCAGCGGATCATCCTTATGGGGGTCTTGGCCGGCGGAAACGAGAACTATGTCGGGCTTGAACTCCAGGGCTATGGGCCGGAGGATCTCCCGGTAAGCCATTAAATAGCCAACGTCCCCGGTGCCCGGAGGAAGGGGCACGTTTACAGTGAAGCCCTCGCCATCGTCCTCTCCGACCTCGTCGGCCCGTCCTGTGCCGGGATAGTGCGGGTACTGGTGAGTAGAGAAATATAGTACGCTGGGATCAGAGTAGAAGGAGTCGTTAGTGCCGTTTCCGTGATGGACATCCCAGTCTACTATGAGCACTTTTTTCGCGCCCCGCGATTGGGCATGCTTTGCGGCAATGGCGATGTTATTGAAGATGCAGAATCCCATGCCGCGATTGGGCATGGCATGATGACCGGGCGGCCTGACCAGAGCGAAGGCGCTCCCGTATTCGCCGAGGACGGCATCCACTGCGGCCATCGCGCCGCCTGCTGCCATCAGGGCGGCTTCGTAGGAGTTCCTGGAAAGGACTGTATCGACATCTAAATAGCCACCTCCGTGCTCGCAGATGGCTTTCACCTGATCGATATACCGCAGTCCGTGTATGGCTGCGACCTGAGTTGTAGTCGCGAGCTTTGGAGTAATGAAGTCAACATCCAGTTTTTCCAACCGAATCTTATCCAGGATCGCAGTAATTCGCTCCTTTTTCTCCGGATGCCCATCTGTTTCGTGCTCCAGATAGATAGGATGATAAACCAGGCCGGTTCGAGTCATAACCGGTTCTTATAATGCTACAGGCAAAAACGGTTTTCCCCTGTTTTTCCAAAATCGGATCGCGCCGAAATCGATCTATACTGGAAATAGGCATCAGCATTATTGCTAAAATTGCTGAAGGATTTCCATCTACAGCTAATTATGCATAATATTATCATTCAAGCCCAGGCATCAAGCCCCAGGCAAATGAAATATACGCAGAATTGGATTAATTGTCCAATGAATTTGTAGTTAGTTCTGGTGGCACAATGAACGCCTGGTCGGATTGCATGAGTCACATCCGGCCTGGAACTGCCTCTTAGGAGAATAGTCTTTAAATAGGTAGTGGTAAATGAGTCTATGAGCCTTGTAAAGCTCTTTGGTATTACGGACTAAGCAGAGAAGAACGGCACCAAGCTGCTAGTAGAGGACCAAAAAAGATATAATAGGGAAATACTCTATCACTAGCCTATATCCCTTATGGGGTTTTGAGGAGGGTGACGTAGCTATATATGTCTGAGAAGCGCCAGGCATCAGTGGCATCGCAGATAATCTCGGTCCACGATATGCAGCAAGGCGATCGAAGACTTTATTCAGGCAATAGTTTTAAGAATAATCAGACTGTATGCTGCTGAACTTGATAGTGAAGGGAATATAGGAGGTTAAAGGATGAAGAAATTAGCTGCAATTACGCTTACATCGATGATGCTGCTACTAGCAGCAGCGATGGTAGTTGGAGCTGTAAACTCTGTGGAGATCCGCGGACAGGTTGCCACCGGCAACTTCGAGTGGACTGCTCAGAATTTCGCTGGCTTCTACTATGATATCGATGACGACCTGGGAACTGAGAAGCTCACCACTTCTATTACTGAGGGCAACAAGCTTCAGGAGCCCACCGGTGTAACTTACACCACAACCGCCCAGAAGAATGACTTCGACTTCGCAGACTGGGGATTCTATAACGTTATCGGATTCCAGGCCAACAAGTACTTCGCTGGCTACCTCAACGACGAGAACGTCGATGATGCCAACGAGATCCTGTTCAAGGAATCCACTGACGAGAACTCCCTCTCCGACGAGCAGCTCGAAGCCATCCTGAAGGATGACGATACTGAGATGACCGTCACATCCGGCACACCCCTCAAGCTGGAAGAGGGATACGAGCTGGCTATCAAGTCCATTGATATCGATGGCAACAAGGTTTACCTCGAGCTCTCCAAGGATGGAGCAGTCGTAG
>JAQVZT010000215.1 GCA_028708055.1 Methanothrix sp. | reverse complement strand
GCATTTGGCTGCCAGAAGTCCATGATGGGAGAAGACGGCAAACAGATGGGACCGGGCCAGGATGGCAAAGAGAAAGCATTTGGCTGCCAGAAGTCCATGATGGGAGAAGACGGCAAACAGATGGGACCGGGCCAGGATGGCAAAGAGAAAGCATTTGGCTGCCAGAAGTCCATGATGGGAGAAGACGGCAAACAGATGGGACAGGGCCAGGATGGCAAAGAGAAAGCATTTGGCTGCCAGAAGTCCATGATGGGAGAAGACGGCAAACAGATGGGACCGGGCCATAAATCCATCAAGTCCATGATGGGAGACAAGGGAAGAGAGGATAAGACAGAAGTTAAAATAGTCATAATCAACGTGAATACGTGATTTGCGATAACCTCTCAAAATATTCCATTATTTTTTCAGGGGAATAATTGCGTACATATATCTTATTCTCGGAGTTATGAGGATAAATCTCAAGTAAACATGGGCGAAATACCAAAAAAAATAAAAATTATGAAAGGGAGAATATTTGCATGAAAAAATGCTCTTGTTTAGCAGTATTGATGCTGCTAATAGGCAGTAGCTTGATACTACCCGCATCATCCCAGGAACAAGTCACCCAGACGGTTTACGTTTATGATGGTGATTTTAACGGCACGCTCCTCTCTGGTGTGCAGGTTGCCGGTCAGGATGCTGCGGGAAAGAGTTTTAGCGGGATCACAGACTCAAATGGTGTTGCAGTAGTCAGTGGGCAACCGGGAACCTGGCTGTTCGTATTCATAAAGGACGGCTATGAGACACTCGACTTGAGTTATAATGTAACCGAGACAAACGAAGGTGCTGTTTATCTGGCAAAGTCAAATCAACTCACTGAACAAATTGCGCCGTCTCTTGACAATCAGCAACCTGAGACAGTATCTAAAGCTATTACGGCATATAAAACGCAGTTAGAGACTAACGCAACTGCATTGATACAAACCGCATCATCTCAGGATCAAGTCTCCCAGACGGTCTACGTCTATGATGGAGATTTTAACGGCACACTCCTCTCAGGAGTACAAGTTGACGGCCAGGATGCGGCAGCCACAAGTTTCAGCGGGATTACAGACTCGAATGGAGCCACTGTTGTCAGCGGACAACCGGGAACCTGGCGGTTCGAATTTATAAAAGATGGCTATGAGACGCTTGAATTGAGTTATAATGTAACCGAAACAGGAGAAGGCGCTGTTTATCTGGCAAAGTCAGAAGAGACCCGGGAGCCAATTGCGCCGTCTCTTAACAATCAGCAACCTCAGGCAATATCGGAGGATAATGCGACCGATGAAACGCAGCGAGAAATACAAAACTTAACGGCTCTGCAAAAGACTGAGATCAATCAACCTGAAACTGTGTCTGCAGAATCCTGGCTTGAAAAAGGCAATTACCTCTATGAACAGGGCAGATACGATGAAGCGGCCCAATCTTATGATAGGTGCATATTGCTCAATCCACAACTCGAAGCTGCCTGGTTCAACAAAGGCAATGCTCTTTACATGCAGGGCAATTATGACAATGCCCTTTCAGCATTCGATAAAGCTATCGAGATAAATCCACAAGATGCAAATGCATGGATCTGCCGGGGCTTGACTCTCAAGAAGCTGGATCGCACTATAGAAGCAAATGCTGCACTTATGCAGGCTAAAGGACTGGGGTATACAGGCTAATTCTGTCAATTGCCAATCATTCTTCGCGGCTTCGCGCCTTCAAATGAGATTCAACATTGTTTTTTTTTCACACGAATAATTCTATCCCAACTCAAAGCTGGTCACGCCATAGATTCGGTCCATCGGTAGGTGGGGGTCCTCTTTGGTGTACATGCGCACTGTCTCGAATACGGGATGCATATGGTGACGCCTGGCCATGTCCAGAGCAGCAGAGTTTGCAACTGGTGTATCCAGGAAGATCGGTGCACCCTGTGAAGCATGGCCGCAGAGAGCGCGAAACAGAGATTTCGCAACATCTTCATCATCGGCAAAAAGCGGCCCGATTTTATAGCCGAGATGACATTGCCTGAGGAGGCCGTAGCCCTCCAGTTCGCCATCATTCACAGATGCGAGTGCAATTCCTCCCGTCTGCTTAATCCATAAATTAGTAAATGCATGCCTGGGCACAGGAAAGTGCTGATCATCATATGCCAGAAGATCTTTTATGGGCACCTCTGAGAGATATTTTATGCCCTCTGCTTTGTGTTCCTGCCCAGTCCCCACTCCCTGGTGGCGCACACTCTTGTAGCACGGCAAAAACCCCAAACTTTCATACAGTTTCTGCTGCTCCAGGACACTATCAAGCCCGATGTTCCGGTTCCCCAGATACTTTATCCCAGCATTCCAGACCTTTGTGCCCAATCCCAGACCTCGGAATGATGGTTGGACAATGTAAAATCCCAGGAACCCGAATGAGTCATTATAGGCTACTGCGGATATGCTTGCTACCGGCCTCTCATCTAATATGCCCAGGAAGAAGCCGTTTGGATCTGTTCTGTAAAAAGTTTCAGCGTCGTGAATACCAGGATTCCATCCCTCCTGGTTGGCCCAGGATATGATGAGATCAACTTCATGGCTTTGTGCCTTCCGGATTGTGTACCCTTCAATAGACATTATCGACACCTACATCTCGCTCTTAGTGCAAATCCCAGAGCCCAGATACCAGGTGCTATCTGTGTTTGCTGCGTAACCGAGCTTGAGCGCCTGGGTCATGTTCCGAGATAACATGATTAATGTGGAAAAAAGCAACGCCATTGCACTTCGATTTGTGAACATGAAGATCCCTACCAGAATGCTAAAGGGCTCTTTATGATTAAAAAAGTTGCTGGATGTATCTGCGATAAATCTGGCAGACAAATTCTCAGGACTTGCCCTTTTGTCCATAACAGACTTCCGCGCATGCCTATCGGATCATGAATCCATCACATAGGCAAAGTACATAAACTTAGAAAATTATCTAATTAATAGCTCATGATTCAGAACAATGGGGGCAAGAGAGCATTTATCCAGTTATAGAGCTAGTTGGATCGTCTCCCACCAGCTGGGAGGATGCGGCCAGAAATGCAGTCGATAAGGCATCTGCATCTCTTTGGAACCTGAGAATTGGCGAAGTCGCGCAGCTGGACGTCAGCCTGGATGATCAGGGAAAAATAGCATTATATCGGGCAAGAATAAAACTCTCTTTAAAATACGACAACTGGAAGGAAGAGCTTGGCTGGAAAGGCCCAGGAATGTAGGTCGTCCCAGACTAGAGTGCATCGAGTAATCCCGCTGGACGCGACCATATCCTCATGACCTTCTGCCGACTCCATTGAGGCGTTCCCATACAAAAAAATTTAATCAGAATAAGATATTTGGTAATATTTTATTTTTTCGCGACTATCTTGCTCTACTGCCCCCTGCCGGGGCTATGGGCAACGATAGGCATCATACGACGGATTATTTTTGCCCACAGGCTGGCACCTTGCAGCTTCATTAAAGGTAAAAACATCTACTGATGTTATTAAGAAGTTAATATAATCTAGATCATCGCACTTGGAAGGATTCAAATTTAGCCCCGTTCATTTTATTTACAATTATTAATATAAGCTATGGGGTTTCGGGACTGCACAGCAAAGGAAAACGATCGAAAGGTTTTTTATGCACTAATTCCTTCATCTTGATGAATGAGCGAGGGAACTAACGGTACTGAGAAGAAGGGCTATGCAGAGAAAAAGCTCGATCTCAAGAATAAGCTGGATCTTAAGAGCAAGCTGAATCTGGATGACATGGATCTGGGCGTCACCATGCCTTCCACGAATGTGGATGAGTATTTGCGGGTTTTAAGGCTGGCCCGAAAGCCCAGCCGTGAGGAGTTCAATATGATCGCCAAGATCTCTATGGCCGGTATAGGCATTATCGGCACCATGGGCTTTGTCATATATGCGCTGCTCACCGAACTGCCCAAAGTCTTCTAAAAAAAATCTGAAATTCGTAGCTCCTGGGAGCATACAACGCCTAATCTTTTTAGCACTTATTAGCTTTGTCTTTATTTAGCGAGCGCAATGTGGCTCCGAACTCCGATTCCACCAGATTTTTTACACCCATCGTCTTGGGATGCAAATCGAGCTCTACTGTGACATGCTGGTGACCTAAACTGCGCAGTGGCTTGACCTGGCGTGGTCCATTGGTGATCGAGAAGATCTCCATGCCTTGCAGAGCCGATATAGGCAGAGCATGGGGCACTCCAGAGATCACGGCAAAGTCATAATGCTTATTCGCGGTCAGCTCTTCCACCGCAGCACCCGCCACCGGGTACTCGTCCAGTCCGCCGATGAGCTGGAAATTCACCTCTCGCTCCTTTAAATCGCGGGCAATATTGGCTGCGTCCCTTCTCACCTTGGGCAGGCCCACCTGATCATCCAAATTAGCAAATGTGTCCACCTGATCGCCGGCAACCTCAGCCACGGCTGCGGTAATGTCGGCAAACATGTAAGCGGTCTCCTTCTTGGCATTCAGGATAGCAACGCCTTTTTTGCCGGAAGCGGCAAGCGCAACGAGCTGCCGGGCAGCAACGTGCTTGAGATCGCCGCGGGAGGGTTCGATATAGGCTTTATATGCCGCACCGCGGAGGCGTTCGACCTCATTTGCCTTCTCCATCATGATCCGCTGGCGGGCAAGTTCCTCGCCGGTGATCCACCCGGCAGCAGCCGCAGATTCGAGCGTGAGGAGGACCCCCGCAATATTCTCGGGGTAGCCGGCATGGATATCGACCGCGATGACCGGTGTCGTGATCCCTGCACCGTCAATCGCTGACTGGAGGTCTTCACCAATGATCATGGAAACACAGGTGCCGACAACCGCCATCCGCTTTGGGGAGAAATGTTCCTGTGCATAGCGCAGGACCGCCTCGAGCGGGGCCTGACCGCCAAAGATGAACTCGTTGTCCGCAAGCGACGTTGTCAGGACCCGCATCCCGTCCTCCTCAAGGAGC
>JAQVZT010000214.1 GCA_028708055.1 Methanothrix sp. | reverse complement strand
TTGTCTTTGCGGACCCCGCCAATATGCAGGCGAGGAAGATGGAAGCCGCAGCTCTCGAGCAGCTTGGGTATCAGGCGGAGTCTGGCCCGGCACGGAATGCCTATCTGGTCGGAGCCCAGGAGCTTCGAAGCACTGAGCCGGTGCAGGGAAGAACGATGATATCCGCAGATATTATGTCTGCCATGTCTAGCAGCCAGCTACTGGATTTTCTTGCGGTTAGACTGAATGCATCCAAAGCAGACGGAGCGGACTACAGGATAAACCTGATAATCAACGGCACAGGAGACGGGACAGGCGACCAGACAGACGACAAGGCACTGATTCAGGTCAATAACAGCGTGCTCAACTTCTGGCTGAATGAATCGGCGAGCAATGCAGATGTCACCGTCGATATGCCTCGCAAATCTCTTGAGCAGCTGGCTTTGAATCCGTCTTCTCCTGTGAACGGTATGGTCTGCACCGGAGATTGCTCTGTGTTTGAGAGTTTTGTCGGAATGCTTGATACGTTCGACTCAGGGTTTAACATCGTCCTGCCGTGATTTTTTCGCTATCAAGAAATCCTGATCTTTTTTTCTTTTTTTCGCAGAAATGGGTTAGCCATCTTTGGCACAATTGCTGGGATAAGATAGATTTTTCAGGTTAATAATCAATGGAGCATCTGAGGCAGAAGATCGCTTCATTATGAATAGAAAGTTGATGAGAGCAAATAGCAGCTAACAGCATCTAATAGCGATAAATAGCAGCTAACAGCATCTAATAGCGATAAATAGCAGCTAACAGCATCTAATAGCGATAAATAGCAGCTAATTAGTAGCTAATAGCAGCTAATTAGTAGCTAATAGCAGCTAATTGGACCTGATAGGACAAGCACACTGAAGGCGGGATCATGGCAGAGCGATACGGAGCATATATCGGGGGAAAATGGGTCAATGCAGAGAGCGGAGAGACGATGGAAGTTATCAATCCGGCAACAGGGCAGGTGGCAGCTCTGGCTGCCAGGTGTGGACCCGCTGACGTTGATAAAGCAGTGAGGGCTGCTGTTGAGGCTGCGCCTGCCTGGGCGGGCAAGACGGTTGGCGAGCGATCAAAGGTGCTGCTCAAGCTTTCCCAGATCATAATGGCAAATCAGGAGCATTTGGCCAGGCTGGAGACCATGGAACACGGCTCGCCGATCAGAAAGACGATGAACTTCGATGTGCCCCTCGCTGCGGAACAGTTCGAGTACTTTGCCGGAGCTGCCAGGGCCATGACCGGCGAGACTCTACCTGTGGGCCCCTGGTGCGCGTCCATGACTATCCGGGAGCCTCTGGGGGTAGTCGGACTGATCACCCCCTGGAACTTTCCGGCTCTTATGGTTGTCTGGAAGCTGGGAGCGGCCCTTGTCACCGGAAACGCCTGCATCATCAAGCCGCCCTCCGTGGCGCCACTCACCACCCTGAAGCTTGCCGAGATGGCCGCCGTTGCCGGGGCCCCGGCGGGAGTGGTGAATGTTGTAACCGGACCGGGAGAGACTGTCGGCGAGGCACTGGTAAAACATCCGGATGTCGCAAAGATCGGTTTTACTGGAGATACAATGACCGGAAAGAGGATCATGAAACTGGCCAGCGAGACCGTCAAGCCGGTAGGCCTGGAGCTGGGCGGCAAGAATGCCTTCATAGTCATGGAGGGCGCGGATGTTGATTCAGCCGCCGCGGGTGCTGTTTGGGGCGCATTCTTCAATTCCGGTCAGGTGTGTGCTGCAGCAAGCAGGTTCTATATCCACGAATCCCTCTATGATGAGTTTTCCAAAAAATTTGTGCTTGCCGCCAGACAGCTTCGGTACGGCGATCCTCTTGATATGGGAACGGTCATGGGGCCTCTGGCCTACAGAGCCCATCGGGATAGAGTGGAAGATTATATTAAAGCGGCAAAAGAGGATGGGGCAAAGCTTCTCTTAGGCGGGGAGCGGCCGGATACACCTGAGACGAGAAACGGATTTTATGTGGCTCCTACCATCTTCGGAGATTGCACAAACCGCATGAGGTTCATGCAGGAGGAGATCTTCGGGCCGGTGGTTGGGCTGGTGTGCTTTAAAACGGCTGATGAGGCGGTCTCTTTAGCCAACGACACCCGCTATGGTCTCTCTGCATCCATCTGGACAAAAGACGTGCGCCAGGGGCTTGTCATGGCAGGCCGGATAAAGGCGGGGACTGTGTGGATAAACGAGCACCTCATCATCTTCTGCGAGACCCCCTGGGGCGGCTGCAAGGAATCAGGATGGGGAAAGGACCTTTCCACTATGGTGCTCGACGAGTATACCATGACCAAGCACATTTATATCGATCTCATCGGACAGCCGGAGAGACCATGGCACGGGCTGCTGAAGTGACGGACTGATTTGAGATGGTACGGAAAAAGTATGAACCGTGTTGAATCAGTGTAGGAACAGTGTATGAAAATTGCATGAAAGATGCAATCTAACAAAAATATTACGGAGTGAATTAAATGATCAAGATGAAAAGACAATCCATGATTATCGGATCGCTGCTCTGCCTGGCGGCTCTGGCTATGCTTCCCGGGGCAGTATGCACAGATGATGACGTTCTCTTTCAGGTGTCGACCATTGATGCTCTGATGCAGGGAGTCTTTGATGGCATCTATAGCTTTGATGACCTGAAATCTCATGGCGATTTTGGAATAGGCACCTTCGACTCGCTGGACGGGGAGATGGTTGCTCTGGACGGGGATTACTATCAGGTTAAAGCGGATGGCGTCGCTTATCCTGTGCTGGGAAATATGACCACTCCATTTTCCACAGTGACCTACTTTGAGGCTGACCAGAGCATTGCCGTTCAAAACGCCAGCAATTACTCAATGCTCTCCAGCCAGATTTCCGAGAAGCTGCCATCCATAAATACCTTCTACGCCCTGAGAATTGACGGCACCTTCCCCTACGTAAAGACGAGAAGCGTCCCCGCGCAGGAGAAGCCCTATCCCCGCCTGGCCAATGCCACAAAAAACCAATCGGTCTTTGAATTTACCAATGTCACGGGAACGGTGGTTGGCGTCTGGGCTCCAGAGTTCTCCAAGGGCCTCAATGTCCCTGGCTACCATCTTCATTTCATAACCGCAGACAGAAAAGCAGGCGGGCATATCCTCGACCTTAAGATTGACAGAGCGACCGTCAAGGTGGATATAACTCCGGGATTTGCTATGCAGCTTCCCACAACAGGCGACTTCTACAATGTCGATCTGAGCCAGGATCTGCAATCGGAGCTTAAGAAGATCGAGAACTGACGATGAAAGGACCAAAAGAGGCAAATGAGGCAGGAATGCACTGGACCGACGAACTGACGGAGACTGCCTGAAGCCGCCTGGCCAGGGAGATGATGCTGGCTCACGAGTCCTGCAAGCTGGATTCACAGAACCAGGTTTCTCGCCGACAGGAAACTCGAATGGACTTGAGGCAAGGGGGCCGGGATGGCAAGCAAAGTCCAATTCTCACGGTCTGCAGCCGCGCACTTAACCGGTCAGAATCCCGGCACCTCGGATTTTCCATGAGACAGGGCGGCATCATTAACTGGGGATTGTGGCAAGTACAGCCGGGCAGGGGCACTCAAATCCGCTCCTGCGTTTCTCGCAATGCTCCTCCATGCTCAGCCCCTCATCTTCTGCCGCCGCACAAACTGGTCCCAGTTCCAGGGCTCATCCAGTACCCTGACCCCAACGGACCGGATGCCTTGCAGGCCCTCAATCCGGCGGCGAACCTGCTCGGTCAGGTGGCTGACCACCGGGCAGACCTTGGATGTGAGCACCATGTTCACTTCCACCTTACCATCTTCTGAGATGACGATCTCCTTGATCAGGCCCAGGTCTACAATATCGATCCCCACTTCCGGATCGAGAATGTCCCGCAGAGCCTCTCGAATCTCATCCTCCCGCCGGAGTTGAGCGGAAAGCCTCTGGCCCTCCGGTCCGGGCAGGGCTTTTTGGATCTCTCTCAGCCTGTCCTCCAGCCGGTTCTGCCGGTCGAGCAGCCGGCTGACGACACGGAGCATGGGATCTGGCAGCTCCGCATAATTGAGGTCTGTTGCCATAGCCGGGCACTGCGGCTCAGCAATTCTTCCCGGCACCCCCACCACAGTTGCGCCTTCAGGCACGGGCCTCACCACAACCGATCCCGCGCCGATTTTCGCGCTTTCGCCGACCGTAATCGGCCCGAGGATGATCGACCCGGCGCCGATGACCACGTTATCCTCGATTGTGGGGTGGCGCTTGATCTTATCCAGGCTCGTGCCGCCCAGAACGGTGCCCATGTACATCAGCACATCGTCTCCCACCTCTGCCGTCTCCCCAATGACCACGCCCATGCCGTGATCTATGAAGAAGCGCTTGCCGATAGTCGCACCGGGATGAATCTCCACTCCGGTGAGAAAGCGGGATATGTGCGAAGTGAACCTGGCCAGGAAGAAAAATCCGTGCGTCCAGAAATAGTGAGAGATCCGGTGCATCCAGATGGCATGCAGCCCAGGATAGCAGGTTATCACCTCCAGGACCGACCTGGCTGCGGGATCTTTGGCAAAGACCGTGCGGATATCTTCTCTGATGCCCATCGCTTCTCAGTCCTCGATTCTCAGAATTCGTAGAGGTCTGTGCTCAGGTAGCGCTCGCCTGTATCCGGGAGGATGACCACGATCTGCTTACCCCTGTTCTCAGGCCTGGCTGCCACCTGCAAGGCCGCCCAGGTAGCCGCACCCGAGGATATTCCGGCGAGGATTCCCTCATCTCTGGCCAGACTGCGGGAGGCCTTCACTGCGTTTTCGTACTCGACCTTGATGATCTCATCGATCAAATCTCGACCGAGAACTTCAGGCACAAATCCGGCTCCAATGCCCTGGATCTTGTGAGGACCGGGCTTTCCTCCAGAGAGGACCGGTGAAGTTGCCGGCTCGACGGCAATCGCCTTGAAGGCGGGATTTCTGGATTGGATGACATCAGCGATT
>JAQVZT010000213.1 GCA_028708055.1 Methanothrix sp. | reverse complement strand
AATGTAGATATCTATTTGAGATACCGTTCGCACCGCTACGATGGTCTTTCCGGGAGCGGCAGCTAAGACCGAGGAAATACAGCTCGTCTTCCCTGTGCCGGTGGGCGCATCTATCATCAGCACGCCATGCTCGCCTTTGCTCACGACTTCGTAGACCGCGTCCAGCATCCTATCCTGGTAGGGCCGGAGGGATTCATAGGGGAAATAGTCCAGGTACACATGAGAATGATAATACTGGGAAGAGATAAATCCTCTCCACAGGGCGAAACTGAATGCGGTTATAGAAAAGTTAAAATTCTATAGGAGACTTCATTAATTTAGGGAGCATATGTGGTGGGGATGATGAAGCGGATCATAGTAATCTTATTAATCCTCCTGGCTGCGAATTTTATCGCAGCGGCTGCATTGTCGAGCCAGCCCGGATTTGCAGGCATCACCAGGCCGGCGAATGATGTCGTCTCAACGCCGGGAACAGATGTCAAGAAGGTAGAGGACAAAATGGCTGATGCCCTGGCAAAGATGGATTCCTGGAAGAAGGTCCAGGCAAGAGAGAAGATAGAGCCTTCAGCAGGCAGCACCGGACAGGTGGAATCCTCCTCCAGTCCTTCTCCCGGTTCGACTGAATCCAATTCGACAGAGTTCAATCCAATAGATGGCAATTCAACTGGAGCTAATCTCACTTCCCCCAATTCAACCTCAGACAATAGCAGCATAAATAGCCCGACCATCAGCCCGCCAGACAATTCATCCCGATCTCTTGACAGCTCCTCTGGAGATAATGGAGCCGATGCCGGTAAAGTTGATGCCAGCGAGGCAACTGTCCTGGCTGACCAGAAAATAGGGTCCAGCTCTGAAGGGCGGTTCAAGGGTTACTACGGCATGACCGCAGCCAGACATGAGATAGGCAAAAGCGGCATTAACTCCCACATGTTTTTAAGCGGAGAATTCCAGATGGACAAGGCCGTCAAATTCCAGGACCAGGGAATCGATTAATTGGAGACGTGAGATGAAAAGCACTTTTCTACTCTTCGTTCTTGCACTTTGTTGCTGCTCGATTGCATCCTCAGCCGAGCCTCGGGAAGATTGGAATCGGACCTTTGGCGGACCGCATGCAGACGGAGCCTGGTGTTTGCAGGAGACGGAAGACGGTGGCTATATCTTGGTGGGAAATTCGGCATCAAGAGGTGAAGGAAGCGACCTGTTCCTGATCAGGACTAACAGCACCGGAAAGTGCACTTGGAGCCGGACCTGGGGAGGAGCCTCTGAGGATGCAGGATACTTTGTGCAAGAGACCAGGGATGGCGGTTTTATTGTCACGGGAAGCACAAAATCCTATTCCATGGGTGAGGAGCTTCTCTGGCTTCTCAAGACAGACAGCAACGGCAACATGAGCTGGGAGAAGACATTCGGCGGATTTGTCTCCTCCGCAGGGGATGGCGGATGGGCGGTGAATGAAACCGATGATGGAGGCTACATCATCACCGGATACACTCAATCCAAGGGAATGGGCAGAAAAGACCTCTGGCTGCTGAAGACCGACGGGCAGGGCAACAAGATCTGGGACAGGACCTTTGGCGGAAGGAACGATGACGTGGGAATGTCAGTCTTGCAGAGCCGGGATGGCGGTTATATCGTAGCAGGGCGAACGGCATCATTCACGAAAGGCGGAGACGACATATGGCTTCTCAAGACCGATCTCTTCGGAAAAGAGCAGTGGAACAGGACCTTTGGCGACAGCCAGGATGATGCCGGATTTCAGGTTCTGGAGGCTAAAGATGGTTATGTGCTGGTCGGCAGAACGGAATCCGGCTCGGATAAAATGAAGATCATTCTCATTAAAGCGAACCAGGAGGGTCGGAAGCTCTGGGAGAGAACATACAGCGGCAGCTCTGCTTCCTCTCTGCAGCCTACTGCCGAAGGCGGCTATGTCATCGCAGGACGAATCGACAATGTTGATACGGGAAGAGATGCGCTGATCATCAAGACCGATTCCGCGGGCCGGGAGGAATGGTCGATAACCCTGGGTGGAAGAGGAGATGATATTGGAACCTTTGCCATTCAGGACAGAGACGGCTCCTATGCCATGGCAGGCATCACTGATTCATATGGAATGGGCAGGGAAGATGCCTGGCTGGTCAAGATTGCAGCCGAGCCGCAAATGATGGAAGATGGGACGGAGTTCCGGCATATAGAGTTTGCAGATTCTTAAGCTTAATAAGAAAAAATTTTTAAACGTTAGGAGCATAGATCCTCTGATGCAACCGTCCGTCAGGGTCAATGAGATCAGCCTCTACCTGCGATGTCCGAGGCTTATATTCTTTGAAAATCTGCGAGATAAAGGCCTGCCCAGGAAGATCGATGCCAAACACATGCTTCTGCGCAGCCTCATGCTGTCGATATCCGAAAAGGATGATCTGGAAAGCCACCTAATTGAAAACCTTTCCAGGATGAGAGAAGAGCTTCCTCTGGTCTATGAGGTTGAGCCTGATGAATTGCAGCTGGCTTGCCGGGAGCTGGAAGATGAGGTTGCCGGCATTGCCAGGGCTCTGGCCAGCAATCTGGATCTTCTTCTTCCCTGTCAGGCAGAGATTGATCTATTTTCAGATAGATTGGGCCTGTCCGGCAGACTGGATCGGCTGGCTCCGGGCGGCATGCCTTCTCTGATTCGCACCGGCAAGGCCCCGCAGGAAGGAATCTGGAAGAAGGACCGGCTCATGCTCGCCGGCTATTCTCTTCTCCTGGGCGAGATGGGCAAGACGCACATCAATCAAGGACTTGTGGAGTATTCGCGCCAGGGCCTGGTTCGAACGGCTGAGATTCGCGGCGTTGATCGAGCGCGGGTGCTGCGCATTCGAGATCGGATAAGACAAATACGACAAGGACAGCTTCCCGACCGCCCGGAGGATGCACCCTGCGATAATTGCGAGGCAAGAGAGATCTGCGAGACAAGGCACAGCCTGGCATCGAGATTCTTTTGAAAAGCCTTGGGCGGATTGCGATAGGCGGCTGCAATTGCTGAAATTGAGACATCTTTTGCAGCCATCCGTGAGGTAAGAAGGCGGCTTCAAAAGCAAATCCTTATGGAGAGACATTCTGTCCAGTGGCAAACCATTTTCATGCTCGCCAGACAGCCAGCTTCTCAGATTCAGAACAAAAAATTCCATTGATCAGTACTAATAATTCGTATAAACGTTTCCTATTGCCTTATTCCGTAAATCGAGAAAGAATAGAGAACCTTTAGCAGAAAAGCAAAATAGCCCGAACATCTCTGCTGCCTGGGAGGGGTAAGCAAGTAGGTTCGAGCTATTCTTATGTGGCAATAAAGATAAATAAGTACTTTTCGGTTGAGCTATCTGCATTGTGGAGTCCTAAAAGATTCGGGACTCTACAGTGGCAATTTTAGATGGTATTTCTGGCGGCAAAGCTAAATTCAGCTCATCCCGGCGAAGCTATAAATAACTGCCAGGTAGTTTAACTGATAATGGGGCCTCCAGGGATTTTATCCAGGAACTGCAAGGAAATTGATATCAGGGGACGGCAGGGATGCTCACTGAAATCCTGATCATTTTTCTTCTGTTTCTGGCCAGTGGCGCCTTTTCCATGGCCGAGATGGCCGTAGTATCTTCAAGCAAAACCCGGCTCAGGGCCTGGGTGGAAGAGGGCCAAACAGGTGCAAAGGAAGCTTTGGAACTGGCCGAGAATCCCAATCGACTCCTCTCAGCGGTGCAGACAGGCATAACTCTCATCACCACCCTGACGGGTGCTGTTGGTGGTGCAACAATCGCTGATGAGCTGGCTTTTAGCTTCAATAAAATCCCGGTCCTCTCCCCGTACAGCAGCGGCCTGGCCCTGGCCTGCGTCGTCGTCATGATCACATTCTTCAGCCTGGTCATCGGCGAGCTGGTCCCTAAGAGAATCGCCCTCAGCAATTCCGAGCGCATTGCTTCTTTCGCTGCCTCTCCTCTTGCAGCATTCTCCCGCATGGTCTCTCCTGCGGTTATCTTTCTCAGCTTTTGCACTGAGCTGATATTGAAGGCTCTGGGGATAAAAGCCCATGCCGAGCCTGCTGTGACTGAAGAGGAGATACGCATCCTGATTGACCAGGGCGCGACTGAGGGTGTGATCGAAGAAGAGGAGCAGGAGATCATGGAGAGGGTCTTTTCCCTGGGAGACCGGAGGGTAAACTCCATAATGACTCACAGGGGCGAGATCGTATGGCTGGATATAAACGATTCAGGAACTGAGATCTGCCGAAAGATCGGCGGGGGAGCTTACTCCATGTATCCGGTCTGCGACAAGAAGCTTGACGATGTTTTAGGAGTGGTTCAATCCAAGGATCTGCTCAGCTGCAAGCTATCAGATGAAACAGTTGACCTGAAAGGGTCTCTCCTGCCGCCCCTATTTGTGCCGGAGAGCATGAGGGCTCTGAAGGTGCTGGAGAAGTTCAAGCAGACGGGGATTCATCTGGCTATCGTTCTGGATGAGTTTGGATCCGTGCAGGGATTGATTGCCCTGGTCGACCTGCTTGAAGGTCTGGTTGGAGACATTCCGCATATCGATGAGCTGGCAGAGCCGCAAATAGTAAAGAGGAAGGACGGCTCCTGGCTGGTGGACGGCGCTCTGCAGGTGGATGAATTCCGGGAGATGATCGATCCGGATGGGCTGCCTGAAGATGATGATGGCCAATACACAACCCTTGGCGGATTTGTGATGACCAACCTTGAAAAGGTCCCTATCGCCGGAGACTACTTCGAGTGGAACGGATATCGCTTTGAGGTGGTAGATATGGATGAACGCAGGGTGGATAAGATACTGTTGACTCATATCGGAAAACAGGATCCGGAAAATGAAATCTGATATCGAAAAGGCCCAGCCGCTGGAGATCATCGACTTCATTCCAGATGCCATCCTGGCCATAGATCTGAACGGCACCGTGATCGCCTGGAATAGAGCTATGCAAGAGCTGACCGGAACCCTGGCCTGCGATATTCTGGGAAAAGGC
>JAQVZT010000212.1 GCA_028708055.1 Methanothrix sp. | reverse complement strand
GTCAACATCGTTTGTGCTCAGGAATTGCAGCCCCGAAGAAATACTACTTTTCCATGTCAAATCATACATTGTGGAGGAGGCTTCGTTTTCTCCATAGCGCGAGGCATCCTTTAGATACTCCCTGATAAGCCTCGCATCTACCTCATTATCTTCAATTAGAAGAACCTTAATGATATTCCGGTTCACGTATCTCATCTCTCCGGGGCAGCCTGGCCATATCCAGCCAGAACCTCTTTATGGAATTCATCATTTCTATGAACCTATCCAGTTCCAGCGGTTTGACCAGATAGCAACTGGCTTGCATCCTGTATGAGTACAAAATGTCACTCTCGGCATCAGAGGTGGTCAAGATCGCCACAGGAATGTGTTTGATCCTAGCATCGCCCTTAATCTCCCTAAGCACCTCCCGTCCGTCTTTTTTGGGGAGATTAAGGTCGAGCAATATGAAGTCGGGGCTCTTGGACTGGGCATAAATTCCCTCCTTGCGCAAAAAGGCCAGCGCTTCCACTCCGTCTCTGGCAATGCTAAGTTTGATGTGATTTTTCTCATCTCTGAGCGCCAGCTCGGTCAGACGCGCATCAGCCGGGTTATCTTCTACCAGTAGAATTTCCATTTAATCTCCCTTTACCTCTGTAAGGATCCCTCAGGCATTTTTTGCTTCTACGGGCAGAGTGAATTTGAATGTGGAGCCTTCCCCCGGCTCAGACTCCACCCATATGCGACCACCGTGTCGTTCTACTATCTTCTTGGCGATGGCCAGGCCAATGCCTGTGCCCGAGTACTCCTCACGGGTATGGAGACGCTGAAATATCTCAAATATGCGATCTTTGTATTGGGGGTCAATTCCTATGCCATTGTCTCGAACTGAAAAGATCCAATCATTTCCTTTTAGGGCGGCGGATATCTCTATCCTGGGAGCTTCTTCTCCATGAAATTTCAGGGCATTTCCGAGAATATTTGTAACTAATTGAGTCATTTGCTGTTCATCCGCAATGATTGATGGCAGTAGACCATATTTAATCGTCCCTTTTGTTTCTTCTATAACATACTTAAGATATTGTATAGCACTTTGCACCGCATCTTCCATTTTCATGGGGCATAGCGGATCTCTCCTCGTGTCTATCCTTGAATATGTCAATAGATCGTTAATGAGCTGCTGCATTCGTTTCGTTCCGCTTACGATATAGCCTATGAACTCGTCTGCATCCTGGTCTAGCTTTCCATGATAGCGCTTCTCCAGAAGCTGTACAAAGCGTGTTATTGTGCGAAGCGGCTCTTGCAGATCGTGAGAGGCGATATAGGCGAACTGCGCCAGGTCGGCATTGGACCTTGCCAGATCTTCCGACTTCTTGAGCAGCACTTCCTCAGCACGCTTACGCTCGGTGATGTCGCGGAAATACTGCACTCTGCCATAGTATTTTCCGTTTGCTCCAATCATCGGGGCAGAGTAACAGTCCAGCGACCTGCCGTCTTTCAGAACGATCTCATCCCTGCATATTTCATCCCGGACTTCTGGGGGGTTTATTCCTTTGACGGCGAATTCTTTGGGATTTGCCATTTTATCCCTCAAAGACTGTAGCGTACGCTCGTCGGATTTTGAATCGATAACATCGAGCGAGATGCCCCACAGGTCAACAAAACGCTGGTTATAGGATAGTATTCCGCCATTTTCATCCACCACAAGTATTCCGTCAATGGACGACTCCTGCTGTGTACGCAGGATGATATTGTTGAAGATGAGCACCTCTTCAGTCTGCTTGCTCTCAGTAATGTCGCTCACAACGACGCGACACAACAGTGCTCCGTCTGCATCTTGCCCCTTCGTAGCTTCCAGTCGTGCCCAGAATGTAGCAGCGTCCCTTTTCAGCATTCGCAGCTCGCACACCTGCGGCGCGCCCGTCTCAAAAAGCTGTTTTTTGTGCTCATAGTAGATATCCTGATTATCCATGTGGATGGACCGGGAAAAGGGCTGCTTGACCAGCGTGCTGCGGGCCTCGCCAAACATGGTGGCTGCGGTGAGGTTGGCCTCCTGGATCAGCCCGTTTTCGCTGATGGTGCAATAGCCGACCGGCGCCAGGTCGTACAGGTCGAAGTAGCGGGCCCGCACATTGTCCAATTCCACCTGAGTCCGGCGCAGCTCTTCGTTTTGCATCTCCAGTTCGATCTGATGCACGCGAAGTTCATGGAGTATCTGCCGGATTTCATGGAGCGAGAAGGTTTCCTGGCCTTCAGGCGGAGAGATCGCTTTTCCCCGGAGGGCCTCTTCGGCGTGCTCACGTAGAAGTTTATGCGGGCAATTCGAAGGGGCGGCATCTGAAGATAGTGCGTCCTTGCTGGTCAATGGTAGGCCTTCTTTGCGTATAGTAACAAAGATATTTGAACTGCTCGATGATTAGTTTATCGATTCAATGATGAGAATGCCAGGCTTTTCAGCTTGCGGGCCTTTTCTACTGCCTCATAGAATGTCTTGGTCGCATCTATAGCTGCTTTTGTCTTTTGTCTAACTGGCCAGTTTCTTTGCTTTCGGTTTTCAAAGCTTTTAATTTCTCTTCAGAGTCGATTTTTAATCCCATTCTTGGCTCTTAGCAGATCATTCACTATACCCTCTTTCAGCTCGTTCTCAACTTCTTGTTCCTTTAATTTATTCGCGACACAGCTCAGCAGCTTTCCTGGGGTTACTGGCTTAACTAGATATCCATCTGCTCCCCTATTCAGAGATTCGATGGCATTTTCCAGTGTGGCATAACCTGTAATTATAATTTTCTTTGTATCTGGATTAATTTGGTGAAACTCATTTAACAGTTCGGTCCCGTTCAAATCCGGAAGCTTGATATCTATCAACGCCATGTTATAGTAGTTGGCTTGATCTTTCTCTATGGCTTCGTGGCCGCATTCGGCGGTGCTTACCCTGTATCCTTTGAGTTCCAGAATGGCTGAAAAGCTTTTGAGAATTCCCTTATCATCGTCGACTACAAGTATCAACTTCTCGTACATGTTTCCTCATCCTGCGGTATCTCAATAATTGCTTCAGTTCCTGCGTTCACCTTGCTGGCAATTACTATATTTCCTCTGTGGGCCTCAACCATACGTTTGCAGATAGCCAGCCCTAAACCAATGCCTTTGGGCTTGGTGGTGAATAGTGGTAAGAATAGTTTTGCTATGTTCTCCTCAGGTATGCCCACTCCATCATCTCTGATAGTCAAGACCACCGATCCTCCTTTACGGATGGTTTTTATCGTTATTTGACCTCCATTAGGCATGGACTGGATCGAGTTGTTGACCAGGTTCACAATCAACCGTTTGATCTTTTCCGGATCGATGATCATCTCTGGTAATTCATCCTCCACTTCAATATAAGTTTTAACACCATCCGGAATTTCTAAAATCGATAGTGCATCGCGGATTAGCTGATGGATATCTGTTTTAGATAATTCCAAATTCAGCGGTCCTGCATAATCCTGGAGATCGGATACAATCTTGTTCATATAGATGCAGCTATTCTCGATATCATCGAGGATCTCGGCAACGCTGAGCCGACCCTCTAGCGGAAGAATGTCTGCCGAAGTCAACATCTCCTTGGCCAAAAATACCATAGATATTATAACCTGAAGAGGGTTTCTAAGGTCATGGCCAATCATGGCGGCAATCTCACCTAGGGCTGCCAGGCGGACTGCTTGCTGGAGTTGTTTTGTACGCTCTTCGACCAGCTCCTCGAGATGTCCAGAATACTTTTCAAGTGCCAGGCTCGTCTGCTTGCATACGGTGATGTCGCTTATAGTGACGCGACATATCCGTTCACTGTCTGTATTCTGCCCAGCAGCAGCCTCCAGCCGCGCCCAGAACGTTGAAGCATCCGTTTTCCCCATTCGCAGCTCGCACACCTGCGGCACACCTGTTTCAAAAAGCAGTTTTCTGTGTAGGTAGTAGATGTCCTGATCATCCTTGTAAATGAACCGGGATAGAGGCTGCTTGACCAGGGTGCTTCGGGACACGGCAAGCAAGGTGGCGGCGGTTAGGTTGACCTCCTGGATCAGACCTTTTTCGCTTATGGTGCAATAGCCGACCGGCGCCAGGTCGTACAGATCGAAGTAGCGGGCTCTCACATTGTCCAGTTCCATCAGCGCCCTGCGCAGCTCTTCGTTTTGCATCTCCAGCTCAATCTGATGCACTCGAAGTTCATGGAGCATCTGCCTGGTTTCTTCGGGCTGCAGGCTATCAAGGTTTATTGGCGACGGTGGCTCTTTTTCTCGGGCAATCTCTTCGGCCCGCTCCCGCAGAAGATTTCCAGAGCCTGTTGAAGGTTTTGCGTCTGCAGATCGGTGGTCTTGGCTATTCAATTGTGGGCCTTCTTTCCAGGGGTAATAAGGTATTGGAACTTTCAGGTGATTATCTTATCGATTAGACAATGGTTATTGACAGCCACCTGGCAAGCAGTTCTGCCAATTCTTTTTTCTGGATGGGTTTGGCCATGAAATCATTCATCCCGGCAAGAATGCACTTATCTTTGTCTCCTCGCATGGCGAAAGCAGTCATGGCAATGATGGGAATAGGCGGGTTTTGCCTCTTCGATTCTTGCCGGCGAATTGCTCTTGTGGCTTCAAAACCGTCCATCAAGGGCATCATGCAGTCCATTAGCACCAGGTCGTAGGAAATGGTCTGCAGTGCATTGACGGCTTCCAGACCATTGGCCACAACATCTGATAAGAGCCCCATCTTATTCAACATGGATTGGGCCACTTTCTGGTTT
Organism: Methanothrix sp.; assembly: GCA_028708055.1. GTDB lineage: Archaea > Halobacteriota > Methanosarcinia > Methanotrichales > Methanotrichaceae > Methanothrix. Next base: position 273 of record JAQVZT010000212.1, on the reverse strand, counting down.
ACAGGATTATCCTCCACTACCAGGATGCGCATCTTGAGCTTGTCGTTTTCAGAAATGATAGGCCTCGCGTCAGAACGCTTCATCGCTCCTTTTCCCACAATTTCGGCAAATTTCTTATCTGCTCCGGCTGGCTGCCTCTCAAATACCGCTGTGAACCAGAAGGTGGACCCTTTGCCGTCTTCGCTTTCCAAGCTGATCTTTCCTCCCATCAGCTCGGCGAGCTGCCGGGATATGTCCAGACCCAGACCGGTGCCACCGTATTTGCGTGTTGTT
>JAQVZT010000211.1 GCA_028708055.1 Methanothrix sp. | reverse complement strand
GGTTGCACGCCATTCAGGAGATGCCCATAGCCTTTGGACTGAAGGCCCTGATCGTCGTTACGATAATGAACGATAAGGGTGGCAGAAGCCCCGATGAGATCGAGGATGCGGTCCGAAAGGTACCTGGAGTTGAATCAGTAGAGGTGGAAGAGGTAGGACTCCTCTGAAACCATTATCTTTATAGTCGGGCTTGTAGATCAGTGGTAGATCGCCGCCTTCGCAAGGCGGAGGCCACGGGTTCGAATCCCGTCAAGTCCATGATCTCATGAAGTTTTATTAAAATCCTATTAAAATCCTATCGAAAAATGCAGAAGGAAAGTCTATTTTTCACTGCTTTATCAAAATGTTTTAAAAAGTTTAATGCCACAGGATTGCCTAGCTGGCATTTCCTGAGGCAACTACCTCGATTTGCGCAGCATCGGCGAAGGTTCCTGCCGCCTCCAGAGATGATGCGGCGATATCCACGCTGTAAATGCCTGGCGGAACATTAACCGTCCAATCTTTAGAGTACTCATTTTCTGATGTCTGAATCAGATTGAGCTTATCTACCTCTTTGCCCGTAGAATCCTTGATGGTTGCTGCGGCTGTGAGCTGCAATTCCTTCTGTTCTTCCGTGGACCCATTCAGGGCAAAAGTGGCTGTGATCTTTACGGTGCTTGCCTGATATGCCTGAGCAGGAGTAGCATTGATGGTCTTGAGAATCAGCTCTGCTGCGGCAGAGGCGCCGCTCTGTCCTGCCGAGCCTGTGGCTTTATCCTGCTTCTCGAATTGCGAGGTGGTCTGTCTTTCTGCTTTTGGACCGAATGGAATCGGATCGTCGCTCATGGGCTGGCCATTGATAAAGGCGTTGGCACTCTGGCTCCAGTCGCCCTCTTTCATGCAGGATGTGCACTCAGCGCCCGCATGGGATGCTAACGCAACAATGCTTAGCAGGAATACCATGCCGATCAGTATTAATGTTGAATATTTCATGGTTCATCCTCGTATTCTATTTATATCATCCTGACGCTTAAAGATATCCGGTAGAATATGGCCGGAGCAATGGGACATCTTCGGATTTTGGGGCTGGCGGATCTGCATGACCGCATCGATATGCTGAGCAGGCTGGAGGGTATTGATGCCGACCTCATCGTCTTTTGCGGGGATCTGCACAACGGCGGCAGCAGGGAGTCGTCCCGTCCAGCAGCTCTATCTCTGGCCAGCCTGGGCGCTCCAGTGCTAATCGTTCCCGGAAATATGGACCACAGGGACGTGGTGTCCGATCTATGGGTGCAGGCGGGACTGCAAATGCTCCATCGATCCGCTTGCCGCTATGCTGGCCTGGGCTTCATGGGCATGGGCGGAATTGTGGCGAAAGACCACAGGCGTCTGGGAGACCCAGCCCGCTACTATCATCAGGATCGCGAGGTTTATGAGAACCTGAAAGCGATCTATCCGAAAATTGCCGATACAAAAATCAAGATAATAATCGTCCATCAGCCGCCTCGGGGAGTGCAAGATACTCTTTACAATGGGGAGAGCTCAGGATCGGTCGGCCTGCGCCGTTTCGTAGAGGAGCATCAGCCGGACCTTCTTCTCTGCGGGCATATCCATGAAGCGATGGGAATAGGCCTCATCGGCACCACCAGGATTGTCAATGTGGGAGAGATGCGTCGGGGATTTGGGGCGCTCATCGATATTGGTAACGGCATAGATGTAAAACTTATCCAGTTTTAAAACGGCAAACTTGAGGTGGCCAGGGAAATATTCAGGGATGTGATCAAGGTTTGAGAGAAGAGATCGATCGAGGCATAAGAGCCATGCAGGCCCTGAAAGATCTAGTCCCGAGTGGTGGGCTCAGGAATCTGGATCAGGTCATATCTGAGATGGACGGGATGATCTCCCCGGAATTCGAGCCCTATTTCCTGGCAAACACTGCACTGAACCTGCTGTTCGTTTGCGATAGATGCGGCCGATGCTGCCGGGAGGAAAAGGTCATTGCCGTTTCCATCGATGACTGCCGAAGGATCGCCCGGTACCTGGGCGTCTCCCTGAAGAGGTTCATGAAGGACTATACCAGGCCCCATGAGCTGAAGGGCAAGCTTGTGGGATCGGCAAGGATGCTCAAGAAAAACGCGGGAGAAGCATGTCCTTTTTATGATCCTGCTCTGCCGGGCTGCCGTATCCATTCCGCAAAACCGCAGGTGTGCATAGCCGCGCTCTATCTGTCCAAAATGAATCTGCTCATATGCGAGGAGCAGAAAAAGGTCAACAGTTTTCCCATATGCTCAGCCGACGAAAAAATGAGGGCCAGGATAACGGAATTGTCTTCGAGAATCAAGGAGGATGCCGGTGCCAAGAAGCAGCTGGACCAGCTCTTTGATGACGCAAGGGACGAGGCGGAGCTGGAGGAGTTATTTCTCCTCCTGCTGCGCCTCAAAGGCATGCAGATTTACTTCGGCGAGGAGAAGGCTGCGAAGCTGGCCAGGAAGTTGGGGCTTGAGAGGGTGCCAGGGGATGATGCATTGAAAGAAACGGGATTGATCTATGCGGCGAGGCTGCTATGAAGCGACAAGATAGTGCATTCCTGAGAACGCATAGAGCTTCTCTTTTGAGCGCAACAGCTGTGGCGGTATTGCTTGCGCTTCTATCTCTGCAGTTCGGCTTTCATTTATCCGCAGATGGCCTGGGCGCAAATCAGATTCTCGAGATCAGCAAAGGCGAAAGCCAAAGCCTTAACTTGACGATAAGCGGAGGCTTTGGCTATAGCATTCTTGGAGCCACGCCCATAGGCAAGATCAGTCTGGATGCCGTCGAGGTGCCAGCAGGATTGAATGTATCGCTGCAACCCAAATCAGGAAGTCCACCGTTTTATTCAAATGCAACATTACGAGCCGATAATAATACTACAGAAGGCAGTAAGAAGATGGCTCTCCATGGTGTTGGGCCTTTTGGCGAAACCGAGAGGTTGGAAATTGATCTGGAAATTGTTGCCACCAGATATTTCCAGCTGGTAGAGAGCGCTGCAGAAATCACTATGAAGCAAAACGAAACAGTTGCGATCCCTGTGCGAATAATCCGCAATCCTGATTATTTGCAGCCGATCACTTTTGAGGCTCTGGGCCTTCCGGCGGGAATTGTACCGGCATTTGACCCGTCCGGATCGCTGCCTGGTGCAGCGCAGACTACACTGCTTCTAAAGGCCAATCCCGAAACCAGGCCCGGGACATATAATCTTTCCATCTTTGGCACAGGTGCTGACAGGAGGACAGCTTACTGCAATTTGAGTTTGAAGATTGATGCTGATAGGTATTTTATTATCTTGCCCAATCCTCCTGTGGTGGAAGTCGTAATAGGCAATGATTCACTATCATCAATTGAATTGACGGGCGTAAACAATTATACCGGTAAGATAAAATTAAGGGTAGCAAAATACCCAAAAGATATCATTGGCGCAGAGATAGATGAGCCCGTGGTGGACCTGTCTGCATATTCGACAAGTTATAGATCAAACCTCAAATTGCATGCAAGTGCCGATGCTATTGCCGGAGTATCATATTACGTTGTGGTCAATGCTCTCGGAGAGGACGGCTATTCGGCAAATTGCTCGATAATGGTGGCCATTGAAGGCCAAAAGGAATCTTTCAGGGTCCACTCGCAATTTGGCAGCTTGCAGCTTAAGCCGGGAGAAAGCAAGAACTGTGAGGTAACGATAGAAGGAATCGGTGGATACGAAGGGATAATTGATCTGAGCGCGAGCGATGTGCCTGGCATCACTGCAAGTATAGATCCAAGTGTAGTGCATATAGACAGCAAAAATGGTATCGCCAGCTCTAAGTTGAGCCTGTATGCTCAGGCAGGAGACAAAGATGTTGCAGAATCAGATATGGTAATAAGCGGGTCTGATGCCAGACAAAATAGCGATGATTGCAGAATAGCGATTTCCATAAAAGCGTCTCCAGCAGCGACGCAACCGCCTGCCAATAAAACACAAGTCGCAGAATCGCAATCATTTTCGGTCCCGGCAAGTATTGAGAGAGAAGTTTCAAAACAACCAGAACCAGCAGCGTCTGAAGAACCAGTTATAGAACCAGTTATAGAACCAGCGATATCTCTTGTCCATCCCGAAAATGCAATGCCATATATAGAAAGCATCATTCCAGCCACAGACCAGATCTATTCTGACCAGAAAGTATCTTTTGCAGCGGAGGCAAGTGATCCAGAGAACGATCCGATTTATTACAGGTTCTTGCATAACAGCCAGATAGCCAGGGATTGGTCCGATAAAAACACAGCAGAGATCCTAATGATAGAGGGTTCAAATGAAATAGAGGTCCAGGTCATCGATGGAATGCATAATGGAAAGGATAATTATGATGATAGTAAAATTTTAAAGATTTTAGCCAATCCGAGAGTAGAGGCCCCTCCCGCCTATGAAAATACATCAAGCGAGAAATTCTTCGATGAAATCTCCGCAAGAGAGTTTAATTATAACCACATACCAATTGAAAGCGTCAGTGCCGGAACGAGGGAAAGATGGTATCGGAACGATCCTGACTCGGCAAGCTATGTCGGAGAATATGAGATCCGAAGAGAACTGTTCTACAGCAAGAGAGACTATACCATAAAGCTGGTTCTGGATAATCAGTCCAAGCCAATTAATGTCATATTCATGCAGGATTCCAATATCGTCTCAGAAATGCCAAGCGGTTTCGTAGAGCAGGCAATACGCAAATTGTCCAGCATTTGATCCAGGACAAATTGACCGCAATCCCATAAAGAATTTGCATAGACTTGGAATCATCGAATCATCATATGAACGCCGAGATCATATCAGTTGGAGAGTCAAGCATATCATCTCAAGGGAAGGACTGGATGGCTAGGATTCCGCCTGCAAAGGTCCGCTCATGCTCTGCACAAGGTTTATTTGCCATCAAGCGAAGCACACGTTCATCATATTATGAGGAATGCTATGCGACTTTCCATGGATTTAGAGCTACAGGATGTACCAGGTCAGCTTCTCTTGGCCTTGCAGCCCTTTAAGGACAACAAGGCCAACATCATCAGCGTGGTCCATCA
>JAQVZT010000210.1 GCA_028708055.1 Methanothrix sp. | reverse complement strand
GCCAATTTGCATGCCGACCGGGGCATGCTCGATGCCGCCGATGTGAATGCGCAGAGGTTCGCAGATCGTGTGAAGGCCGCGAGCAAAACCAGCATGATCCTTCAGGCCGAGCACAAGGCCGATCAGCACCACCACGTCGTCTCAGCCGCATCCATCCTTGCCAAGGTAAGAAGGGACGCATCAATGCGGGAGCTGGAGTCATCCATGCACTGCAAGATCGGCAGCGGCTACCCCCACGACCAGGATACTATCAATTTCCTGACGGAATGGGTTAAGGAAAAACGGGCCCTTCCGCCATGTGCCAGGCAAAGCTGGGCGACGGCGCAGCGCATCAAAGCTAGTTTTATATAATGGCTGCCGGAAACCAGGAAGCTATCGTGAGAAGCTACAGTGTGAAGCTACAGTGTGAAGCTACAGTGAATCTTAAGTTTGAAGCATAAGGAAGAAGGGATCTGATGGATATAGAGGATACTTTGCTCATGATTCCAGGGCCTGTTAAGGTCGCGCCTCGCGTCTTGCGTGCCCTGTCCAAGCCCATGATCAGCCATCGAAGCGGTGACTTCAGCGCAATTTACAGCGACTGCTGCGGACTGCTCAAACAGTTCTTCGAGACCAAGAACGAGATCGTAGTGATGACAGGCAGCGGCACAGTGGGCATGGATGCAGCTGTAGCCGGACTCATCGGCCATGACGATAAGATCGTAACCATATCCAACGGCAAGTTCGGCGAGCGGTTCACCGAGATCGGCGAGAGATACGGCAAAGCCATTCCCGTGAAGTTCGAATGGGGCACTCCCTTCGACCTCGATAAGGTGGAAGCAGCCCTGGAGCAGGGGGCCAAGGCTGTCGCCATGGTTCACAATGAAACCTCAGTGGGCCTCACCAATCCTGCCAAGGAGGTAGGAAAGCTCGCCAGAAAGCACGATGCGATCTTCATCGTAGACGGAATATCATCCATCGGCGGCAACGAGTTTCTGACCGACGAGTGGGGAGTGGATATCGCCATCACCGGCTCGCAGAAAGCTCTGGCCATACCGCCCGGCCTCGCCGTGGTCTCCACCTCGCCGAGGGCAGAAGAGCGCCTCCTGCCCAAGAGCAGCAGCTACTACTCCGACCTGAAGGCCCATCTGAAGAGTGTGCGAAAGAGCCAGCCTCAGACTCCCTTTACCCCGGCGGTCTCCCTGTTCTTCGCCATGCAGGAGTCCCTGCACATGGCGGCTGAAGAGGGCTTTGCCGTTCGCCGGGCCAGAACTGCCAAGCAAGCCGAGTCGGTTCGCTCCGCAGCCAAGGCGCTGGGAATCGAGCTATACCCGAAGGTCAATGAGCACACCCACTACTCCAATACCGTCACCGCCATGAAGATACCCGATGGCATCACTGACGACAAGCTGCGCGGCGGCATGAAGAAGCGGGGTGTGGTTGTATCCGGCGGACAGGACCTCATCAAGGGCAAGATCTTCCGCATCGGCACCATGGGCATGTGCTCAACCGGCGACATCCTGCGAACCATCCAGACTCTGGAGCTTATCCTGACCAAGGAGGGCAAGATCGCCTCCTGCGGCGCAGGAGTGGAAGCAGCTAGCCGGGTTCTGGAAAGCTGACTGCAGATACTTACTTAATTCATCTATTTTTATTTGATTTAATAAGAAAAATACAACAGTCGAAAATAATGAAACATAATGAAACAATTGGATAATTGATCGCACTCAAAATAGCGACTCAAAGGGCCAAAAAGGCTTTATAAGTAGGTATGCATTCGGTAACATATATTCTGGATTTCACGGGGGTTATCGCTGTTGAAGAGATCGAAGGCAGAAATGCTCATTTCGGCAGTTAGTTCGGCAGTTAGTGTGCCAAATAAATTCAAAATTGATGGGTCCAATAGAGTGATATTACTATTGATTGTCTGCATGATTTCTGCTCTATCCCTAGCTATGCCATGCGCGGCCCAGAGCGGCTATGAAATCCGTAATGCTGCGGTCACCCCGGAATATGGCTATGAGGATTTCACATATATCGCCCAGGTCTGGATGAGCGAAGACGCGGCTAGAGAAGTGGGCATGATCGCCGTAACAAAATACAGCATGAAGCTCAATATTTATGATCAGAATCAACTGGTCTATTCCGAATCCTCGCCCACTCAAACGGGCATGGGCCAGACCTCATTCTCCTTTGGGCCCTACAGCTTCAAGGATAGGTTCGCCATAGCCAGCAGCAGCAACGCAACCTTTGAGCTTATCTTCTATGCCGGAGGCCAGCAGGTAGCCAAGACTGCCAGAATTAAGGGCCCAATAGTCCAGCCGCCGACGATGACCGGCACCCCGAGCTTTGAGAAGAAGCCATATTTCTTCCAGGGAATCTCCCTCTCTGCGGGATTCAAGGATATGGAAGGGCTAAACCCCAAGCCCACCTGCCATCTGGAGGTCACCGGCCCGCTAGGAACTGCAGATTCCAGAAGCTGGACTACAGCCGATGTCTCCTGCCAGTCTTCGGGAAAGAGCACTTACTCCTGCACCGTCTCTGAGGATCTTTCCAGTTACAGGACCGGCGGAGATTTCATATTCAAGCTGGTCTACAACAACCTCAAGGTTGACCCCCTGACCTACGGACCCTATAACATCTCTCTCTTGCCCTATAATCCATCTGTAGAAAAAGTCAGCATTCCGAAAATGCTGGACTACACCAACTTCTCTATTCAGGCATTTGTCAAGGATGCCGGAGCCAGGATGATAGGAGGAGTGCCCGACGGGAGCAAAGCCAGCTTGATAATCAGCCATCCACAGAGTAGCGAGAGGACTTTTGAATCCTCTGATGCCCGGATGGTGGGAGGCTTCCTGGTCTATGAATGGACAAACAGCAATATACCGGCTCTGTTCAACCGCAGTGATGTGCAAATGAGCAAGGTTGCACCATTCCAGGCAAAAGTTGTCTACAGGAATGATAACTGGGATTATCAGGCCGAGAAGTCCAATATCAGCTTCAAAGTGGTCGAAGAAATTCCCAAGCTTGATCTGCAATATCCGACTTCCGTGTACGTAAGAGAGGGCGAGAGCACTACACAGGACATATCCGCCACAGTCACCTTCTCCAAAGGCGCCGGAGATATGAATCTCCATCTTTCAGGCCCGGATCTGGATCTGAACCAGACGGAGAAAGGAACGCCTCTGGGTGGAAACAGGTATCAGTATAAGTGGCAGGTTGCTTTCGATAACAGACATATCAATAACAACTATACGCTGGCACTATCTTTCATGCATGAGTCGCTGGAAGGCGGCCAGTATGCCTTCGCAGATAAGACCATGATAGTCTTGCCGCTGTCGGTTCAGTTTTCCGGTGGAGCTGTCTCTCCATCTGCGGGCCAGTGGAACGATAGCTACACATATTCCCAAAAGATCGATACCACCATCGTGCCTCTGGATGTCGTGTTGCAGACCTATGATCCCTGCAGCAGCGAGTGGACCGATAAGGGAGCCCTGAAGGCGACTGTTCAGTCATCCTGGCTGAACTGGACACTTCAGCCCTTCAGCTACGAATGCCCGGAGATGCAGCAGCAGTCAGCTAAGTTCCGTTTCAAGGCCAGCTTTGCCGGCAAAGACTATTACTCAAAGCCCTACCAGGGCCCGGCCTTTAAAGGAGCAAGGCCAGTTCTCGTCTCCCTGGAAAGCGATCCGGTGGTCTATGTCTCCGAGGACAGCGAATCTTCTGCCAGCGTTGCCGCGGTGGTCGAATATGGTGCCGGACAGGGCCAGGCCGTTCTCAGCCTGCCGGAAAAGAGCTTCGAAGAAGCCAGCAAGGGCATAGCTGTGGGCGGCAACCGATACAGGTACGAATGGAGCCTGCCGTTCGATGTGACAGATGCCGGCAAGAGCTTCAATTATACTATCACCTACAGGCATTCCAGCCTCGACGGAGATATGCTACTCGCGGAAGAGACGGTAGCCGTCAAGTCGCTATCAATCAACTTTGGCAAGGCGAGCGTATCTCCTGCAAAAGGCAGGTGGAATGATACATTTGTCTATTCCGTTCCCATAAATGCCAGCATGGACGCATCCGTCAAGCTGGAGGTTTATAATCCCTGCACACACACCTGGGTGCAGAGGGCAACCGGCAGGATCAGTGCTGGTGATAGCGTGCTCGATATGAACGCGCAGCCACTTAAGGGCAAGTGCGCCGATGCAGAGGGCAATGCTGCCAGCTTCCGTTATTCCGCCAGCTATTCCGGTCAGACCTCGGAATCGGATGTCTATTCCGGTCCGACCATCAGCGGAGGCCAGGCCAGGCTGATCTCGTTTGATATCGATGAGCCTGTGCTGTTTGTGACAAATGACACACCAGCTTATCAGTCGGCAAAGGCCGTAGTGGATTTCACTGGAGAGCAGGACGCGATGCAGCTCACCATTACTGGCCCGAACAGGGTTCCAGTTACGGAAGAGATGAATCGGGTCTATCTGGGTGCAACTGAGTACCTGTACACCTGGACCAAGGAGTTCGGCCTAAAGGATATCGGAAATTATTCGGTAAGCATTAAAAACACCAACCCAAGCGCCGCTGGAGGCATGGTCACATCAGCAGGGACCATGATGGTAACCGCCCAGGAAGCCAGCTCCGAATTGGAGCCAAAGGCCATAGGAGACGTGAAATTCCTGCCGGTCCTGTTTGTCTCTTCAGAAAAAGGAGCTAGCCAGAGTTTCAGCGCAGAGGTCTTCTCACCGAGTGGCAAGGGAACCATGACCCTGGATCTGACTGGAGCGGATAAGAGCCGGAAGGTGGACATGGCTGTAACCGACCTCGGAGCAAACCGATATAGATATGATTGCACAGAGCAGTTTGATGCCTCCAATGCCGGCAACAACTACATGTTCTCCCTTGATTATAAGCTGGAGGACAGGAGCTATTCCCTGTATAATGACCACATCATGCAGGTGGCACTGGATGGAACAGAGCCTGAACCCATGTGGGAGCCAAAGCTCATCCTTGAGTATGATACAACGCTGTATGTACCAGTCGGAGGAAAAGCAGACCAGCTTATCCATGCCACCATCAATCAGACGAAGAGCGGAGGCATACTCAAGCTTAACCTGACCGGCCCCTCC
>JAQVZT010000209.1 GCA_028708055.1 Methanothrix sp. | reverse complement strand
ATATATACATTAGATTACATCTTGATACGCGATATCTCAGAGATAGAACGCAGCATAATGGATTCTCTTGGATTTCTTCCTTTAAGCGTCCTCCTTGTGACAATTATTCTAAACCAGATGATTGCCAATAGGTCCCGAGAAGAGAGGCTAGAGAAGATGAATATGGTGATAGGTACATATTTTAGCGAGATTGGATCCTGGCTTCTTACATACTTATCGGATTGCGATCCCGAATTGCAGGAGCTCAGAGGAGATCTGGTTAATATCAATAGTTGGCCAGATGCGGAGTTTTCCAGAATTCAAAATAAACTCAGGTCACATAAATGGGTTGTCAGTATGCAGAAGATTGATCTTGAGGTTCTACGCACCTTTCTCGTCTCCAAGAGAAGCTTCATGCTCATGCTGCTTGATAATCCGGTAATTTTGGAGCATGAGTCCTTTACAGAACTGCTAAGGGCATCTTTTCACCTGACAGAAGAACTTACTTACAGGGGTACTCTCACGGGTTTGCCTTCAGAGGATTGTAACCATCTAGCAGTAGATATCGAAAGGGTCTATTTTCACCTGTTAAACCAGTGGCTAGACTATATGAGATACCTGAAGGTCAGTTGTCCATATCTGTTCTCACTGGCCATGAGGACCAATCCCTTTGATGAGGATGCTTCTGTGGTTGTGACTACATCACCCAATGAAGAATAGAGACCATTGCAGACACTTCTTTATATGAACTCTTTTATATCTCACAACTTATCCGGCATGGCCATAAAAACAGATCTCGATGGAATATTCACGCTCCATATTGTTAAAAATTACCAGTAAAGGAGTGCGGGGAAAGGGATTCGAACCCTTGAACTCCTGCGAGAATAGATCTTGAGTCTATCACCGTTGGCCTGGCTTGGTTATCCCCGCACAGGATAGCGATTTCTCTTGCTGATTGTGAATCGCTCCGTCATGCAAAGCTTGCTTAATCTATAAAAAGGTTCCCGCTCATGCATCCATATGGCTCACGCAGATCCAGTGGTAGTATCCATGAATTCCGGTGCCAGTAACCTCGTCAAACTCCTCTAGCTCCTGGCCGCAGATCTGGCATATCTCTCCATCAAGCACCTCTATTTCGGCATCATTGCATAGTACTATTACCATTCAAGCCCTTATCATAGCTAGCGGGGCCAAGAAGCTTTCGGGCTATTGGGGGTTGATGGAATTTTATTACATCGGGAGTGCAGAGGGTCACGAATACCCCAACCTTCAGGTTGGGGATGAAGTGAACCCTCGCCGTTTTTTGCGTTAACTTATATCGATCAACCGTTGCTTCTTTTAAAATGAAATCGTATTTGGCACTTTAGCCACAGGTGGTGCCACCCACCTATGGCCAGGATGTGATATGCGTTGGAATTGCGCAGTTTTAGCCATGGCTATGGTCAAATTACCTACCACATCGTATTAGTGCCAAAGTATCGATACAAGATATTCTATGACAAGCGAGTTAAAAAGGATTGCGAGCTAATTCTCAACAAAATTTGCAGGGAGCAAGGCTATAAAATTCATGCAATGGAAATTGTAGACGATCATGTTCACTTGTTCCTGGAATTGCATCCGAACACTTCTCTATCAAGAGTCGTTCAATTTTTGAAAGGAGGCAGTTCGTATAGAATGTTCAAGCTTCATCCCGAATTGAAAAAAAGATATTGGGGCGGAAGCTTGTGGTCAAGTGGCAAATTCTTTCGATCCGTCGGAAATGTGAAAGCTGATACAATACAGCACTACATTAAGGAATCACAGGGGAAAACAAAAGCAGAGCCGGGATTTTGCAGGTCAAAGGAATTTGGTCAAAGAAGACTCGATGATTTCTGATCTCCAGCTAACCGGGCGTGCGCGCGGCCCGAAGCATACCCCATCCCTTTAGGGTGGGGTGGCCGCGCGCAGTTTGATTTTATCAAATTTTCATTAGTCTTTTTCTGTTCTTTTTAATATGCAAAATTTTCCCGCAGATTCAATTGGGTGATATGTTTGATAATTTCCCTTCTTAGCTTCAAGGAACTCGTCCACAGCGTACTTCGCACCGGCAGAGAAAAATCCATAATCATCAACCATAATGAATCCATTTGCCGATATTACGGTATCGAGAAAATTCAGAGCTGTTCGTATCGGTTCATAAAAATCAAAATCCACATAAGCAAAACAAACCTTCCCGGGTAGGATGGAACTTTTTATTGTGTCATTTATAAATCCAGGTATTATTCTTGTTCTTGATTGAGAAAAATCTATATCCTTCAATTTAGCATGCACACTATCAATAGGACATGCCATTCTTCCTTCATAGGCTTCTATTGAGCCCAATCTATATATATCATTAAGCAGAACATCTTTTTCAGATGGTTTGGGCAGTCCCTGAAAAGAATCAAACAGCCAAATGCACTTGTCCGTGCTCTTAATTTCGTATGCGATTAAAGCGGATGTCGCACCATTCGCGACCCCAAACTCGCATACGTCCCCTTTCAATTTGAGGGACTTGTGTAGATAATTTAATAAATATAACGCCTCGCTGGGTTCGGTTCCTTCTAATTTGCCCATTAAATGGATTCTGCGTTTATCATTTATGGGCAAATCCTTAAATAGAAACTCTTTATATACCCCTTCCAATTCCTTAATTATGGCTAAATATTTAGTATCGGTTTCGTCTCTTATGCGGCTGATATTAAACCCGAGTTTATTTAGAAGAATGTTAATTGGCACACCAATCCAATGGATTAATGTCATGTATCATTCGGGTGTTTCGTCATGATAATTAGCTCTTTCGAGCTCCGATTCATTTCCCTATACTTCTTCGTAAAGTTTATTAATGAAATTGTCTTTAAAGGCATTAATCGCATTTCATGCGATGTATATTTGAAATATTGCATAGAGTGTTGCAGCAGAACACCGGATCCAATGTCTGCTAGTTTGTATAATGCAGAGCATACCAAACCAACCAATCATTGAAATGCAGGCCAAAATGCAAAACTGTGAAATGATATAAAAAACTAATATTATATAGATAAAAATTGGGTGGAATTTAAGTGAAAAACACAAGGTATATCCTGGCGATTGCCATCATGGCCATCCTCATTGCAGCAGCGGTGTCTACTGGTGCCCCCGGCACAGCAAGGCCTGAAGGAACTGCTATTGGACAATATCCCGCAGTAATGTTCAATGAAACACCCGTCCAGTATGCCCAGGCAAACGGAGTTGATCTTGGGTACCGGGATTTTGGGTCTGGCGAACCTTTGCTGATGATTGAAGGATTTGGCGCTACAATGGATAATTGGAATAGGACCTTCATCGGCATCCTCGCATCAAAATATCACGTCTATATTTACGATCACCGGGGAATGGGCTATAGCGCTGATAATCAAATTAATGCTCAAGGTAATGCGGCGCCATCTATCTCCAGTTATGCCGATGACGCGGCAGCGCTTATGGCTGCTCTGGGATATGACAGCATGAATGTATATGGTGTCTCTATGGGATCTTCGGTCTCCCAGCAACTGGCCATAGATCATCCTGAACGCGTTTTAAAACTGGTTCTTGATTCAAGCACATACAGCGTCAGAATTCCCGAAACCAGATTGCTCCGGGAATTCATTGAATCTGCCGCCAACAACTCCACATTGTCTGAGGGCATCCACGAAGAAGCGAGGGCAAACCTTGCCTGGAACGGGTCCTTCAATGGCCTTTCCGGCATCAAGAAGGATGTCATGCTCGTTGTGGGCACCAACGACGTGATGACTCCCGATGCGGTTTCCGTGCAAATGGCCGGGCAGATCAACGGCTCATGGCTTGTGCGGTTCAAGGGACTGCCGCATGTTGGGTCTCATTACGCACCGATTGAGTACGGGGAGAATGCACTGACATTCCTGGGGATGGATCAGTCGCCTCTAAACAGGCAATAAGAGGGCGCCGGTCAATGAGGAAGATCGGGACGGCATTGCTCTGGCCACGCATCCGGATGGCAAGAAGAATTATGCGTGATATGAATCTTAGTAGCACAAGGAGTTGCAGGAAGGCAAGCCTATCGCGGAGATGAGGAGGATAAATGCGTCAGGCTGAAGACCTTGCTCGCAAAATGTGCGGGGTTTGCATTTTCCAGCACTCCTCAATATCTTCCGCAGGTTTTTTTTCGCTCCTCATCAAGACTGATAATGAAAGTCACAGTGGATTTGCTGGAAATGTGACAAATTTTTGTTGCGACATGTCTCCTGTTTACATACGCGGAGTAGAAGACAATTTTGAAAATGCTGCAATTACTTTTTGATAGATTCCATGTTATGAAGCTATTGAATCAGAATTGATCAGTAAGACGAGAAGAGCAAGCTCATAATGCCAGTCTCAAGAGAACCAGGAATATCTGGCTAAAAAATCCAGAAAATCTGACAGAAAAGCAAAAGAAAGAAATTGGATCTCTCAAAGACATGCGCCTTAGGACTATAAGAGCTTATGCGCTAAAATTGAGCTTGAGGGATCCCTGGGGGTCAGGAAATGCACTAAAAAGTATTTACGAGTACAATTCCTTACGTCTTGCACTCGCTCTTTGCTATCCTCTCCTATTTTCCCTTGGATGAGGTCCATTTGTATGAATAGTATGTATGGCCGGTAGGAGGATATTCATAGGTTATATCGGAGTCCCAGTAGGGATACGGATATGGCACAGGATTGCGTTCCGGCCTTGGATTAACCCAGTATCCACCCGGTCCTGAGACATAGATGTAGGCGTAGTTGCTCCATCCGCCGCAATAGTACTGGAGGATGTGCCAGCCCGGAGTATCGGCGAAGAACCACCTCTTATACCATCCCGGGAAATTGACATACCCGGCATACTGAGTATCCAGCCAGCCTCCCGGATACCACTCGTAGAACCAGATGTTGCCGCTTCCCGAGATCTGCATCCATAAGGGCAGATTGGCATAGAGATTGCAGGTCGCGATGGTTCGCGGTGCATAGGAGATATAAAGGTTGTTTGGCGCAAAGCCTCCTGTGGGAATGATCATCTGGTTATAGACCGCACTGGTGGCTACGGCCTTTGAAACCGGTGCGGAAGAATAGGCAGCATCCTGGCTGGCGCTCA